>DASZPH010000062.1:0-71311 GCA_035550375.1 Pirellulales bacterium
CGCGGCCGAAGATGGGATCGCGCCAACGCCGAAGCACTCATGGCGTTAGATTGCCTAGAAAGCAGTAACGCTTGGCACCTCTATTGGACAACCCTTGATCCCGAAAGAAATTAGCATTGCCAGAATCCCTGGCCAGACACCCCGACGCTACGAGCTTGCTGGCGATGAAGGCACTGTTGCCAAACAGCGTGTTGCCGTAGCGCTCCCGCACGCGCTGGTCGACAAGCGCGGGGTCAAAGCAGCCTCTCAAAACGGGCGACGCCAGGAGGTCGAAGGCCCTGCGTTTGAAATTCTGCACGCCCACGACCTCGGCGCCCGCTTCGGATTGCTGATCATCGGACCGGTGCGCCTCGATCCCGGTCAGCAGCGACTGGCGGCGAGCGAGCCGCTCGAGCGTCAGGCCGTTGCTCAACTGACTGTCGGCCAGGCGGGGCAGGCCACGAACCTGAGGCGGGTGCGCGCGGTTCCTCACATCGGCGCCTTCGTCGACGGTCGGCGTGGCGGCGGTCACGAGCGGATCGTAGCGGCGGCCTAAAAAACCAGCGCCCGGACCCGACTCGCCGGAACCGTTGTAGGCGAGCGGCACGGGAAGATGAACGTAAGCGGGACAATTCTCCTGGGACGGCTTCAGATACTCGCACACCGATCCCATACTCGGCGGAAGATTGTCGGGCGGAGCCTGGGCGTCGCCGGGCGGCGGCTCATAACCAGTGAAGCTGGGGATTTCGTTGTGGCAGCCCGAGCGGTGGTAGACGCTACGGATGACGGCCGCGCGGTGCATCCATTTGGTCATCCGAGGCAAATGCTCGCAGATCTCGATGCCGGGAACGTTCGTGGCAATCGGTTTGAATTCTCCCCGCACCTCGACGGGTGCGGTGGGCTTCATATCGAACATATCTTGCGTCGGCGCCCCGCCGTGCAAGTAGAGCATGATGACGCTCTTCGCCCTGGTCGGACGCGGAGCGATTGTTCTTGCAGCCGCCGCCGACGACGGGCCGAGGAGATTGAGCCCGCTCAAGAGCGATCCGCCGAGGGCCAGCGTTTGTCGCCGGCTGATCACAGGCCGGGTTTCCGTGCCGAAAGCGCGCCCGTGCGTCGCGTGTTCCATGATGGCATCCTGGACCTGGATGGGCCGTAACACCACCCCGTGTCCGTAATTGTCGTCCGGCCCGAGGTGCACTGCAACGATTAGCGCCAGCCTGTCTGTTTGCCACTCTCGCCGCATTGATAAAATCAAGCCTCGGAGATCAACACCATCGTCAGGCGGCACGAAGGGAGCGTTCATGCCTCTCGACTCGGACGCCTCTGCGTCGCTCTTCTCCCGGACACACCGGCGTGAGTTGCTGCGGATCGGCGGCTTGTCTCTCCTGGGACTGAGCGCCGGCGACCTCGGCCGGTTGCGCGCCCGTGCGGCGACACCGCCAGACCGGCGACAAAACGCCTGCGTCTTCCTGTTCCTGTTCGGCGGCCCAAGCCACATCGACCTGTGGGACATGAAGCCGGAGGCGCCGCCGGAGATTCGCGGCGAGTTCGGGCCGATCGCGACCTGCGTGCCGGGCATCCAGGTTTGCGAGCATTTGCCGCTGCTGGCGGGCACGATGGACAAGATCTGCCTGCTGCGGTCGATGACCCACCGCATGAACGTCCACGGCCCGGCCTGCAGCGAGATCTTTACCGGGCGCGAGTATTTTGGGCCGCCCACCACCGACCAGGCCAGCCGCGAGGATTGGCCCTCGCTGAGCGCCATAACGACGCGATATGGCGCCACGCCGACGGGCCTGCCGGCCTCGGTCGTGCTGCCGTGGTACTTGCAGTTTCCGGGGCAACCCAAACGAATCGCCGGCCAGACCGGGGGCCGCATGGGAGAGCAGCACAACGCGTTTCTCATCGAAGGCGACTTTGCCCGCGCCGATTTTCAGATCGAGGGGCTGCAGTTGACCGGCGAGGTGCCCTGGCCGCGCATCGCCGGACGGCGCGAGCTGCTGCGCACGCTGAGATCGTCGACAGCGTCGGCGGCCGAGCCAGGTTCGACTGAGGAGGCGGTCGAACTGAACCGAAACGCCGTTTACTCGCTGCTGGAAAACGACACCAGCGAGGCCCTCGATCTGGCCCGCGAGCCGGCGGCGGTCCGCGAGCGGTACGGCCAGACGACCGCGGGCCAGAGCCTGCTCATGGCCCGGCGACTGATCGAAGCCGGAGTTTCGCTGGTGACCGTCAACTGGCAGGACGAGACGAAGATCGACGGCGTCAACACCTGCTGGGACACCCACCAGGAGAACTTTCCGAAACTGAAGAACCTGCTCTGCCCGATCTTCGATCGCTCGTTTTCGGCCTTTGTCTCCGACTTAAACGACCGCGGCCTGCTGACGACCACCCTCGTCGTGGCCGTCGGTGAATTCGGTCGTACGCCCAAGATCGGGCAGTTCACGCAGAGCAGCAACACGAAATCGACGGGCCGCGACCACTGGCCGCACGCCTTCACGGCCTTGTTGGCGGGCGGCGGAATACGGGGCGGGCAGGTCTACGGCGAGACCACGCGCAACGGCGGCTACGTGGCCGACCGGCCCGTGAGCCCCGCCGATCTCAGCGCCACCGTTCTGCACCACCTGGGAATCGACTTCGCCAGCATCTACGAGGACGATTTCCAACACCTGCACCATCGGCTCAGCGATGGAGCGTTGGTCAAGGAACTGTTTGGCTAAGTACGCCCCCTCCGCAGAGCGGAAGCCAACCTTGGCTGGTGCGTAAAGAACGGTTCCGGTGCCCCCGAACCATGGGCAAGCATTTTGAGATGACGTTGAAAGCTCACCGCCGCGCCGACAACCTACTTGATGGGCGGCGAACTCATGGCCGCGTGCGCCTGGCTCGCGGCCAGATATCGCTGGATCGCCTTTTCGCCCTGACGCATGACGTAGTTGTGATTCCAGGCGAAAAGCGGTTTCAGCATCGGGGCCACAGCGTTCATCCAGCGGCTTCGCGTGGCCACGTTCCAGGTAAAACGCACTTCGGTCGTGGAACCAGTTTGTGTCAGAAGGTAGGCTCCCTCACCGACGAGATCACCCTCCGAATCGTAAGCCGAAGAGTACGGCGGATCGTGGCTGGTGATGGTGAGGACGTAGCGCAGGGTGTAGGGAAGGCGACCGCGCGTGATCCGCTCGTAACGAGCGCCCACGCCTTCGCGTCCTGGCGTAAGGTGTCGGGAGGAGACCATGCCCGGCCACCACTGGGTCACGCACTGCAAAGCGTCCCACACCTTCTCGACGGGAGCGGCGACGTGCCAGGTGGTAACAAAACGATACGGCGTCATGCGGGATTTGCGGTTCACGACGAGTGCAACGTTCGACACGACAACGCGCCGAGAAGAATAGTCTTCGTTTTTGGGCGGAACAAGAGAACGCGGCCACCGCGCGGGGGGTGGGGGGACGCGGTTTCGCCTTGACCTTCCCCAGCCCGCGGCGTCTAATAGTGACAGCGAATGCGAGAGCGCCGTGAGGCTTTCCGCCCGGCGCGCTGAGAACTCAGCTTCTTCCGCAGCGGCGAACCTTGCGAGTCACAGACTTTGACAAGGTCGCTTTGATCTCCCACCGCGACACGCCCGCTCGACATGGGTAGCGGGTTCCAGCCAACGAACAACCGGCCGACGTGCGGCCGCTAGTACAGGAAGTCCAAGGCCAACCGCCTGACTCCAGACGATGTCAGCCCGCAATAACGGCTGACAAGGACAATTCACTCCAAGGTTTTTGTAAGATGATTCAGTTTTCCGATCTCGGCCTGGCCGAGCACCTTCTCCGCGCCGTGCGTGATGAAGGCTATCAAACTCCCACTCCCGTTCAGGCCCAGGCCATCGGGCCCGTGCGCGAAGGACGCGATCTGATCGGCTGCGCGCAAACGGGCACCGGCAAAACGGCCGCCTTCGCCCTGCCGCTGTTGGATCGGCTGTCGCAGAGCGAATGCACCGTCAACGGCCGAGGCCGCAAGATCCGCGTGCTCGTGCTGGCCCCCACACGGGAGCTCACCAGTCAGATCGGCCAGAGTTTCAACACCTACGGCCGCCATCTTCGGGTGCGCTGCGCCCTCGTTTACGGCGGCGTCAGCCAGAATCCGCAGGTGCGGGCGCTCAATCAGGGTGTCGACATCCTGGTCGCGACCCCCGGCCGGCTGCTCGACTTGATGAACCAGGGTTTTGTCGATCTGTCGAAGGTCGAATCGCTGGTGCTCGACGAGGCCGACCAGATGCTCGACATGGGTTTCATTCACGACCTGCGACGGATCGTGGCGAAGGCGCCGGCGAGCCGGCAGACGCTGCTGTTTTCCGCCACGATGCCGCCGGAAATCCGCGAGCTGGCGGCAAGCTGGCTGCGCGATCCGGTAAAGGTGCAAGTCGCCCCGGTTTCCGCCCCGGCCGAACGGATTCGTCAGGCGGTGTACCACGTCGAGCAGAGGCACAAATCCCATCTGCTCGTTCATTGGTTCAAACGCACGTCCCCCATGCGCACGCTGGTCTTCACGCGCACCAAGCACGGCGCCGACAAAGTCGTACGGCACCTGACGCGGTCGGGCATTCGGGCCGAGGCGATTCACGGCAACAAGACTCAGGCTGCACGTGAGCGTGCCCTGCGGCTCTTCAAGTCGAAGCAACCGCCAGTGCTGGTGGCCACCGACATCGCCTCACGCGGTCTCGACATCGAGAGCGTGTCACACGTCGTGAATTTCGACCTGCCGCTGGTGGCCGAGGCCTACGTCCACCGCATCGGCCGCACGGCCCGCGCCGGCGCTTCGGGAGAGGCCGTATCTTTCTGCGACCGCGGCGAGCGGCCGCAGTTGAAAGCCATCGAGCGGCTGATCCGGCAGGCGTTGCAAGTCGAGAACGATCAACCTCAATACCCGCAGCGCTCCGAGCCGGAAATCCGTCCGCCCGAACGAGAAGAGTCGCGCGGCCATGGGCGTCGAGCTGACGACAAGCGACGGTCGCGGCAACCCGCCGGCGGTGCGACTCAAGCGTCGCGTCGACGCCGACGTTCCCGACGCCATGCAAGCGTCGGGCGTACATAAACGGTAAGCCCGCTGTCCGCCGCAAAAAAAGATCTGGATCAGTAGCCCACTGGCCTCGGACCGGCCCCCGCCAGCCCCTTGCTTCCGCCGGCGGAACGTCTTACCATGCGGCTCGATTGACCCACCTTGGGCCGGCGGTGCTGACCGCCACGGAACGGCCCAATGTAGCCGCGGTTTTCGTCGCGGCCCGAAACCCAAGATTTCCGGCGTGCTCAACGCGCCGCCCCCCAGGCTTGGCCTGCATTGGGGCGGCGCCGCAGGAATTGTCGGGAGTCAGGAAAGGAGTGTGACAGATGTGTTTCGCGTGTTCATGGATCGTGGTGGCCAGCTTCGTCCTTGCGCCGATTTCCGATCAAACGTGGCTCAGTGATTACGGTAAGTCGCTGGAAGCAACCAGGGAATCGCAACGACCCCTGTTGGTCGTCATCGACCAGCAACCCAAATGGCTTGCCCACGTCGAGCCGGTGAGCGAGATCGAAGAACCGGTCGCCCCCTCGCTCTTGAAGAAGTACACGCTCTGCCACATCGACGCGACCACACGTTACGGCAAGTCGGTTGCGCAGGCCTTCCGGACGTCGACGTTTCCCACCACGGTGATCATCGATAGGACCGGCTCGGTGCAGCTGGCGACGAGGCCTGGGCGTTTGAGCGCCGCGACGCTGAAGTCGTTGCTCGTCGCGCACCAGGACGGCAAACGGCCGGCAGCCGCGCCGCAGCCGGTCTGCCGGACGTGACGGTAGCCGGTTCCGGTGCCCGTGTGGCACGCAGATGATCACTTTAGAGAATCGCTGCGCCCGGACTCCGCGCGGCGGCAGGTGTTTTTGCGCACCCAGCGCGGTAGCCCCGCTGCGCGTAAGAAAAAACAACTTCCCAAGCAGGCGACATCTTGAATCGGCCGCGCGGTTTGAACATGCTGACCACGGCATCCTTCTACCACGCCAGGAGAGAACATGATGACGCCGGGGAGGCCTTGGGTATTGTCGTTCGCAGGTTGCTTCGCGTGTCTATTCGTCATTGCGGTCCCGGAAGCCACGGCACGGTTGGGAGCGGAGGAGGCGAAACCCTCTCTGGTCCAACCGATCTGGTCCGGAAAACCGCCGGGGGAAACCAAAGAGCTGCCACCCGAGCAGGACGTCACCGAGCCCGATCAGAAAGATCCGGGGGGCAAGCCGATCATTCGGCTGACCAACGTTTCCATTCCTACGGTGTCGCTGTATCGACCGACGAAAGAGAACGACACGGGGACGGCGGTCGTGATCTGCCCCGGCGGCGGGCACCACATTCTGGCGTTCAACCACGAAGGCACCGAAACGGCCGAATGGTTGACCACGCTCGGCGTGACCGGCATCGTGCTGAAGTACCGCGTCCCCTCGCGCACGCCGGACGGCCAACGATGGCTGGCAGCCGTGCAGGACGCCCAGCGGGCCATGAGCTTCGTCCGCGCCAAGGCAAGCGAGTGGAAACTCGATCCGCAACGGATCGGCATCCTCGGTTTCTCGGCGGGGGGCGAGACGGCCGCCTTGACGTCGTATTTTGCGGATCGCCAGTACCAGCCGGTCGACGCGGTTGACCAAGTTTCGTTTCGGCCGGATTTCGCGATGCTGATTTACCCGGCTTACTTCGACAAGACGGGCGAACCGACCAAGATGCGGGAAGACGTCACGATTACGAAGGACGCCCCGCCGACGTTTCTCGTCCACGCCTGGGACGATCCGGTGACCGTCTTCAGCAGCCTGCACATCGCCGCGGCGCTCACAAAGGCGGGGGTGCCGGCCGAACTGCACATTTACGCCACCGGCGGCCACGGCTACGGGATGCGGGATACGGGCGCGAACGTCAACACCTGGCCTCAGCGTGCTGCCGACTGGCTCAAGGAGAGCGGACTGTTGACACGGCCGGAGAGGCCGCCTGTCGGCCCCAAATAGACCGGTGTGAGGTCTTCCGCCTTTCCCGCTCTATTGCGGAGGCGGCGCCGAGGTCGCGTCGGACCAGTTGTCGGTGCGGAACGGCGAGGCGGGCAGGCCGGCCTTGTTCGCCAGGTTTGGCTCGGCGATCTGGTGCCAGCCGAATCGCACCGCCACCGGCGCGCTTACGTCAGAACTCTCGACGACGATCGTCTCGCTGTCGACCGTGGCCGTGGCCGGGAGAAACTTCTTATCGGCGCCTGCGATCGAGAACCAGGTGAGCGGCTTGCCGTCGCGAGAGACGAGCCCGCCGTCGGAGTGTTGAAACCGAACGCGAATTCGCTTCCCTTCGACCTCCATGGATTCGTAGATCGGCCCGGAATAGACCAACTCGCTCTGGCCGTAGAATCTGGCGAGCGCCCATAAGGCCAGCCGCCGCCCGACCTCTTGTTTGTTGCGCGGATGGATGTCGTGAATGTTGCTGATGTCGGTCGTCACGGCCATGCCGGTGTTCGGCACTTTCAAGGTCGCCGTCTGGGCTTCCCATAGTTCGGCCAGGGCCTGGGGATTGCCGCCGTATTGAAAGGGAGCCAACTGCACGAAGAGGAACGGCAAGTCGCCCTGCGACCACGCCGTGCGCCAGCCGAGGATCAAACCCTTCATCAGATCGCGGTAGTGCATCCCCTGGCCGACGTTGGCCTCTCCCTGGTACCAGAGGGCACCGCGTATGGTGAAAGGCGCCAGCGGATGGATCATGCCGTTGTAGAGCCCGGTAAAGCCGCCGCTGCTGTTAAAGGGGTTGGCGGGCATGGTCGGCGGGTCGCCGACCGCGAGGCCGGCGGCGACGGCTTTTTCAGAGCCCTCCAGCCACTGCTTGATTTCGGGCAGCTTGCCTTTGAGCGCGGCCTGGTAACCCGTTCGCAACGATTCAATCTGCTTGCGTTCGCCTTCCAGTTCGGCAACCGCCTCGTATCCGGCTGGCGGAATCCAGGGTTGAATGGCTGTGCCACCCCACGAAGTCGCAATCATGCCCACCGGCACTTTCAGCGACTTGTGCAGCTCGCGGCCAAAGTAATAGCACACAGCCGAAAACGACTTGACCGTCTCGGGCGTGCAGACGGTCCAGGCCGCATTGACGTTCTTGGCCGGCTTACCGGCGGGAACGAGGGGCACCAGGAACAAGCGCAGTTTCGGGTAATTGGCGGCGGCGATTTCCTCCGCGGCGTTGTCCGACGCGTCGACCGACCACTGCATGTTCGACTGTCCCGACCCCATCCACACCTCGCCGACCAGGATGTCGGTAAGCTTGATGGTGTTGGTGCCGCTCACCGTCATTTCCAGCGGTTCATCGCTCGCGGGGATCGGAGGGAGCTTTACCTGCCAGTCGCCCGCCGAGTCGGCCTTGACCGTAGCCTTGAAGTCCGCGATGGCCACGGTGACTTCTTCGCCCGCGTTGGCCCAGCCCCAGATTGTCAGTGGCATCCCGCTTTCGAGCACCATGTGGCTGCCGATAATCGCCGGCAGCGTGACTTCCGCCTGTGCCGGATTGCCTGAGAAAAGGACCCAGGCTGAGGTCAACGCGGCCGAGAACAACATCGCATTCTTCATGAGGCGGTAAACTCCGGGAGTTGGGCGAACGGCAATGGACCCCAGAACAGTCTAATTCGGGGTCGCGCGTTAGGGAAACGCTCACCACTACGAGCGGTTCCTCAGGGCGCATCGTAGCTCCCGCGCCGCCGTCCCCGGATCGACGGCGGACAGCACGGCTCCGCCTACCGCAACGCGAGTGAAACCGGTTGCCAGGACGTCATCCAGATTGCTGCCGTCGATGCCGCCGATGGCAAAAGCCGGCACGCGAATTTCCGCGCTCACATCTCCCAACAAACCAAGACCGCGAAGAACGCCTTCCTCGAATTTCTTCGTGTGCGAGGCGAACGTGGGTCCAACGCCAATGTAGTTTGCGCCATCGAGCACAGCTTGCCGCGCCTGCTCTAAAGAGTGCGTGGATACGCCGATCAGCATTTGCGGACCCACGATGACGCGGCAGGCGGCGACCGATAATTCCTCCTGTCCGACGTGGACCCCGTCGGCCCGTGCCAAGACCGCCAGGTCGGGGCGGTCGTTCATGACGAACAGCGTGTCGCTGTCCGTCGTCAGTTCGCGCAGCCGCTGGGCCCGGATCAGCAGTTCGCGGTCCGCCAGCCGCTTGTCGCGGAGTTGCAGGACGTCGACCCCGGCTTGCACCAGAGTGCCGACCAGTTCGCTGAAGGCGTCGGTCGTCTCGCGGCCGTCGACCAGAACGTAGAGCCGCGCGTCGGCCAGCCGCTCTAGTCCAAACGACGTTGACGACACCGCCCGTTCCAGCGTGTAGCTGCGGTAGCGAAGCTGCTCGACGCGCTTCGCCAGGGCGGGATTGAGCACTTTGCCGAACTCTTCGATGCTGCGCAGCGCTTCCTGCAGCCGTTTGAAGTTCGCCGTGACGACGCTGGCCATGTCAGGGCGCTCCCCCTCCGCCTCCGTCGAAACCGTGGTGCCGACGTCGCCCTCCGTGTCGCGAGACGCGAGCAGTTGGCTGCCTTGCAGCGGGCACAGGGCCGCCGCCAGCTCGTGCCGCAGCCGTTTCAGTTCAGACATCAGGTGGCGGTCGTTCCAGACGAAGCGTACGAAATCTTCGACCACGCGCAACCCTTCGCGGGCGCGATTCGCGGCCGCGTCGATCAGACGGAGCAGGGCCGTCTTGGGGTCGCCGACCTCCGCGGTTCTCTGGACGGTTTTCTCGGTCGTGTTTGCGCCGCTTCCGTTCGTAACTTCGTCGGCCACGGCTGGGACCGCTTGAGGGGCCGCCAAGGACGTTGAGACTGGCGACACTTCGACGTCGGCCTCGCCGTTTGTTTCATAGCCGTAGAGTCGGCAGATCTCCGCTTTGAGGGCTTCGGCGGCAAAGCCTTGCTCGGCCAGCCAATCGGACAACTCATCTCGGGCGGCCACCAGGCCCAATAGAAGATGCTCGGTCGCCAGTTCGAGTGGACGGGCAAAATCGGACATCAGGCCCGCCGCCTCCGAGATCGCCGCCTGAACCGCCGGGGAAAACTCCTCCTTCCTTGCGTCTTGGCCGGTCGCCGCCGTCAACTTTGGCCAGCGTGCCAGAACCGAGGAACTGCTGATCCCCTTCGCGGCAAGCATTTCGGCTGCCCGCGACTCGGCCTCGGCCAACAGGCCCAACAGAAGCCCAGGGAGTGAAATATGCCCGCTTTCACCGCCGGCCCAGTTGCCGGCCGCCCTGATGGCTCGTTCGGCGGCGGGCGTGAATCGATACTCTGCCACGTGACGTAAAAACCGTAACTCAAAGCCGCATAATTACTTGCCTTGATCCACCCTACGTGGGTGGATAGAATTCGCCAACGCACCGAACTCGATTTTTGGAACGTGCGGCATAAGATGATTTTACCGTGCTGCGCGGCGGTGCGGCACCGGTTTTCGATGGAACCGGGCTTTTGATGGAACCGGGCTTTCGATGGAGCGAACCCCCATGCCCCCCAAGCGCGCCCCGTCAGTTGGTTGGATTGTTTGTCTATGGCCGGGGTTACCGCAATTGTGGTCGGCGGGAGCCTGGTCGGGATTGGCCCTAGCCACCGGCTTTGCCCTGTTGCTCGACCTATTATTGCTGACAAGCCTCCTCTGGACGGAATGGGTGGAACCCGCGTTTCGCGTGGCTGGCTGGACAGCCGTGGCGGTTCTGTGGAGCGTGTCCATCTTTACGGGGCGGCGCTGGTCGCAGGAGCACCTGGCGCAGGTTGCACGTCCGCGGGAGGAGGACTTGTTTCCGCGGGCTTTAGGGGAATACTTAAAGGGGAACTGGTACGAGGCGGAGGCCGCTTGCAAGAATCTGCTGCGGCGCGTTTCGGGTGACGTTCAAGCGAGGCTGCTGTTGGCCACCTTGTTGCGGCGCAGCAGGCGCTGGTCGGAAGCGCGCGAGCAGCTCGACGTGCTCAGCCGACTCGAGGCGGCCGCAATGTGGGAATTTGAGATTGCCGGTGAGCGAGAGCGACTGGCCGAGGCTGAAGAGCAGGCGACCGTTGAGGTCGGCGAAACCGACGAACACCAGAAGGCCCAGGTGCCGGCGGCAATGCTGTCGGCGGCGTAGTCAGGACGGCCTGCCATAAAGGGCCGTCCAAAAAAGAAATGGAGTCCTGGAATGTACGAACGATTTACTGACCGTGCCCGTAAGGTTATGCAGTTGGCCAATCAAGAGGCCCAGCGCTTCAACCACGAATACATCGGCACCGAGCACGTGCTCTTGGGGTTGATCAAAGAGGGAAGCGGCGTCGCGGCCAACGTGCTCAAGAACCTCGATGTCGACCTGCGTAAGATTCGCCTGGAGGTCGAGAAGCTGGTGCAGAGCGGCCCCGACATGGTCACGATGGGCAAGCTCCCACAGACGCCGCGGGCCAAGAAGGTCATCGAGTATTCGATGGAAGAGGCCCGCAACCTGAATCACAACTACGTGGGCACCGAGCACATTCTGCTCGGCCTGCTGCGAGAGCAAGAGGGTGTGGCGGCCCAGGTGCTGATGAACCTGGGTCTGAAACTGGAAGAGGTGCGCGAAGAGGTTTTGAACCTGTTAGGACACGGAATGGAAAGTGGCGAAGGCGGAGAACGGAGCCCGGCGGGGGGAGGCGGCGGAGGCGGTTCGCAGGCGGAAGGGGGCAAATCGAGCAAATCGAAGACGCCGGCGCTCGACAGCTTCGGCCGCGACCTGACCGAACTGGCACGACAAGGCAAGCTCGATCCGGTCATCGGACGTGAGAAAGAGATCGAACGGGCGATTCAGATTCTTTGCCGGCGAACCAAGAACAACCCGGTGTTGTTGGGCGAGGCGGGGGTCGGCAAGACGGCCATCGTCGAAGGTTTCGCTCAGCGCGTCGTCGATGGCGACGTGCCCGAACTTTTGTCCGACCGGCGGATCGTCGTGCTCGACCTGGCCATGATGGTGGCCGGCACCAAGTACCGCGGTCAGTTCGAGGAGCGCATCAAGGCGGTGATGAACGAAGTCCGCCGCGCCAAGAACACGATCTTGTTCATCGACGAATTGCACACGCTGGTCGGCGCGGGGGGCGCTGAAGGGGCGATCGACGCCTCGAACGTCCTCAAACCGGCCCTGGCCCGCGGCGAAATCCAGTGCATCGGCGCCACGACGCTCGACGAGTACCGCAAGTACATCGAGAAGGACAGCGCGCTCGATCGCCGCTTCCAACTCGTCATGGTCGAGCCCTCGACGAAACCGGAGACGGTCGAAATCCTCAAGGGTCTCCGCGACCGGTACGAATCGCACCACCGCGTGCAGATCACCGACAAAGCCCTGGAGGCGGCCGTCGAGTTGTCGAGCCGCTACATCACGGGCCGCTGCCTGCCGGACAAGGCGATCGACGTGATCGACGAAGCGGGGGCCCGCGTGCGTCTGAAGGCCATGACCCGTCCGCCCGACTTGAAGGAGATCGACGAAGAGGTGGAGCACCTCAACAAGGAAAAGGAAGAGGCGGTTGCCAACCAGGATTTTGAGAAGGCCGCGGCCCTACGCGACCAGGCCGACAAACTGAAGAAGAAGAAGCTTTCCATCACCCGCGACTGGCGAGAACGTTCTCGCGAAGCCGACGGCGTGGTTGACGACGAGGTGATTGCCGAGGTCGTCTCCAAGATGACCGGCATTCCGCTGACGCGGATGAGCACCGAGGACTCGAAGCGGCTCATGGAGATGGAAGGCGAACTGCACAAGCGGGTCATCAGCCAGGACGAGGCCATCAAGCAAATCGCCAAGGCGGTCCGCCGCAGCCGCAGCGGACTGAAGGATCCGAAGCGTCCCAGCGGCTGCTTCATCTTCGCCGGCCCGACCGGCGTGGGTAAGACGCTGCTCGCCAAGGCGCTGGCCGAGTTCATGTTCGGCGACGCCGACGCGCTGATTCAGATCGACATGAGCGAGTACATGGAGAAGCACAACGTCAGCCGCTTGATCGGCGCTCCGCCGGGCTACGTCGGCTTCGAGGAGGGGGGCCAGCTTACGGAAAAAATCCGTCGCCGGCCGTATGCGGTGGTGCTGCTCGACGAAATCGAAAAGGCCCACCCCGACGTGTTCAACATGCTCTTGCAAGTGATGGAAGAGGGACGGTTGACCGACAGCTTCGGCCGCAACGTCGACTTCCGCAACACGATCTTGATCATGACGACCAACGCGGGTGCGGAGGCGATCAAGAACGAGTCGGCCTTCGGCTTCCAGAAGCCGGAGGAGAACGCCAACTACGAGAGCATGAAGACGCGGGTGAAGGAGCAGATCGAGCGTCATTTCCGGCCCGAGTTCCTCAACCGGTTGGACGACGTGATCGTGTTCCACCACCTGACGGTCAACGACCTGAAGCAGGTGATCGACCTGGAGCTGAGCAAGGTTCGCGGCCGTCTGGGCGAGCGTGGCTTGAAGCTGGTGCTCACCGACGAGGCCAAGAAGTTCTTGATCAAGAAAGGTTCGGACACCGATTTCGGCGCCCGGCCGTTGCGTCGTGCCATCGAGAATTTCGTCGAGGATCCGCTTTCCGAAGAACTGCTCAAGGGCGAGTTCGAAGGGAAGGACACAATCACCGTCGACGTGAAGGTGGTGGGCGAGGCGAAGCAACTCGTCTTCGAGGGCTCGGTGAGCGGTGAGGCCGAAGCGCCCGTCGGCGCCGCAGCCGGCGAGGCCGAGGAAAGCCCGCAGGCGTGAGGTTACTCCCTCCCCTCTCCCACCGGAGAGTGCTTAACCCTGTCCCCTCTCCCTCCGGGAGAGGGCTAGGGTGAGGGCGGCCTGGATCACTCTTGGCTACCCCTAACCTGCTACGCACAACAAGCGAGCCGCCGTCTGGTCTATCCGGACGGCGGCTTTTTTTTGTGGCCGCATAGCAAGGGCCTTTCTATGAGCACGATCGTCGTGTACGAAGACGCGCTGCGCATTCCCGACGGAATCCCCACGCTCGCGGCGACGGATTTAACTGCGTATCAATCTGGTACCGGCTCAACGGGGCGGCTTAGCGCCGGTCAAGCCAGGACTCCTGGACTCGGCAAGCGGCTCGCAGACCGCGTCCTGCCGCAAAGCCAGCGCGACCTCACATCCCAACGTAGGTCATCACCAATCGCGTCCGAACCTCTGGGTGTCGCCACTGTCATTCCAGGGGTAACACCTCCGCAATAGCCGGCGATTTGCCGCCGGACCCGGACTATACTGACTTCGGCCCCCGTCAGGGTCAGGAGCGAATCCACAAACCGATGTCTGCCATCCAGTACGGTACTTGGCTCAGACTGTCCAATCTGAATCGGGTTCGTCCTCCACATCGACCTTGATCCGGGGGCCAGCTTTTTCTCGGCCTTGAAGGTTTCTCATGACGGCGCGCGAAATCATCATCAAAGACACCCACCGGGCCCTCTATTACGAGGACGGCCGGCTCACCAAGATCCTGGAGGCCGGACGCTACAAACTCCCCGCAAGACTGGCGGTCGCCCTGCGGCTCCGTCCACGCGTGGAAATCGCGCTGGTCGATATTCGCGAGCGAGAGCTGACGATCAAGGGGCAGGAAATCCTCACTTCCGACAAGGTGGCGATCCGCGTCAGCGTGGTCGTGCAGTTCAAGGTGATCCAGCCGGAGGCGGCCCTGCACCGAGTCGCCAGCTTCGAGGACCGGCTTTACAGCGACGTGCAGTTGGCCGCCCGCCGCTCGCTGGCCTCGATGACGCTCGAGGAGATCCTTACCAACCGCAATCGCCTGAGCGAGGATATTCTGCGCGACGTCAAAGAGTCGGCCGGCAGCTACGGCGTGGCGATCCTCCGCGCCGACGTGAAAGACCTGATCTTTCCGGGCAATCTACAGGAGATCATGAACCGCGTGCTGGCCGCGCAGCGGATGAGCGAGGCGCAGCTCGTCGAAGCCCGCACGAAGGCCGAGACGTATCGGATGGATGTTGCCGCCCGCAGCGAGGCGCAGCGATTGACCGCCGAGGCCGACGCGGCCGCCCGGAGGCTCACCGCGCAGAGCGAGGCGGAGGCGGCGCGGCTGAAAGCCGAGGCCGACGTGGCGGCGCTGGCCGAGCGGGCCAAGGCCGCGGCCGCTTACAGCGAGCACCCAGCGCTACTCAAGCTACACGAATTCGAGACCCTTCGCGAACTGGCGAAGAACGCCAACGCTCGCATCTACATCGGGTTCGACCGCGACCTCGAGAGAGACGGCCAGGAATAGCACCCGCTATTTCCCACGCCCGCGGCAGTAGGAGAGTGCGAGCAAAGCATAGCCGGTGACGAGGTTGGCATCGCCTTCCATCCAGCGAGCGGTGCTGTTCGTCCAGGAACCGTCGTCGTGCTGGCGCTTGGCCAACTCGGCAGCGAGCTCCTCGCGCCATTTGTGCTGCGTGCCGTCGGCTTCACTGAACTCGTCCTGCCCCAGGGCGTCGAGCGCCTTGGCGAAGGTGTGGTAATAGTAATACAGCCCCGCCTCCCCCATGCCGGGATTGCTGTCGAGCGAATAGTTCTTTTTGATCCACTCGACGGCGGCCTGGACGCGCTTGTCGTCGGGTCCGACGCCCGCGAAGATCATGCTCTTTAACCCGGCGTAGGTCATGGAGCCGTAGCTGCGCAGCCCACCGTCATCGAGCTTGCCGGCAAAACTTTCTCCGCCGGCCGCAGCCGTGTAATAAAAGCCGCCGTCGGCGTTCTTGGCGGCGAAAGGGGTTGTGTTGTACTGACTCTCCAGGTTCTGGCACCGCGAGACGAAGATCAGCGCCTTCTGCATCGCTTCGTCGTCCGGCCCGTTGCCGGCCGCCTTCAGGGCGTCGATGAAAAAGCTGGTGTTCGACAGGTCGGGCCGCTTCTTGCTGCCGTAGCCGGCGCCCCCGTAGCTGAAACTCGACTCGTCCTGGCCTTCGGCTTCGTCCCACTGCAGGCCCTTGACGAAATTCTCGGCGTTCTTGAGCAGTTTATCGTAGCGGCCGTCGCCGTTGGCCTCGCTAAGGACGACGATCGCCACGCAGGTCTCGTAATTCTGATGCGTGCTGCCCGCGTGATAGATGCCGCCGTCTTCCTGCACGAATCCCTCGAGGTATTTCAGCGCCTTGGCGACCATGGGATCTTTGACCGCCAGACCGCTGCGCAGGAGACCGGCGGTGACCAGTGCCGTTACGGCCGGCCCCGACTGTCGGGTGAACGAGCCGTCGTCCGCCTGCCCTTTCTGCCTCAAATAGTCGATCGCCTTGCTCACCGCCTGCTCGGGCGTGCGCCCGCTGTCTTTCGGGCTGTCGGCAGCCCGCACGGGTTGCCTTCCCGCCCATGTGGCGAGGCAGGCGAAGAGCAAAGCGACGGTCGGTTTCGTGCAGAGTGCGCGCATAGCAGGTTCCCAAAGAGGCGATGTTTACGCGGCCACAGCCTACCTAATCTTAGCTTTTGCCGATCGTTCTGGCATCCCCCGCAATGATCGAACGGGGACGAACCGGCATAGAACTGCCCCGGCGCGGCGATCGCTGGCTCCGCGGGCGTGAAAGCTCGCGAACCCAGGGAAGCGTCCTCACGGAAGTACCTGCGCTAGACAAGACGGGCGGCGGCCGTCACTCTGTGGTCGAGGCTAGCGGCGCGGGCGCCCGCCGCCTTGAAGTCCCAGTTGTAGCGGTTCAGCTCCATGGCCAGAAAGGTACAAGCCAGGATGATGGCGACCAGCGCCACCAGCAAGAGCCAGGTGTAGATGTCGGCCTTCGGCTTGTGTGCGACAAGGCCGCGATTGGGGTCAGTTAAGTCGGGTAGCGACACGATCGTCCCTCGCGATGGGTGCCAGACGGAATTCGGGAATGACTTTGCCGACCGATTTATCGGGCGTGACCTCGACCACCTCGATCTTGGCGACCGGTTTGCTCTCGCCCTTCTGCTTGCGGAAAATGTAGGCTTGGTGCCCCTTGCGGAGACCATCGTCGCTGCCCAGCGAGATTTCGACCAGGCCGTTGGCCCGCGCCGCCAGCACCACGCCGTCAAGCTTCGGCGGAATGTTGTCGGTCGGCGCGTTGATGTCGATGCCTTGCTTTTCCGCCGCAGTGCGGTATTGCGCGACCTGCCGCGTGAGCACTTGCGTGGTTTCGGTCAGCCGCGCACGCTCGCCTTCGCTCTCGTGCAACTTGTCGGTCAGCGCCACCGACTCCTTAAAAACGGCGTCGCGCTCGTCTTGCGCCTGGGCGACGTCGGTCCGCAACTGGTCGATTTCCTTGAGCTTCGCGTCGAGCAACTCCTGAGCAACCTGGGCGGCTTCGACGGAGCGCCGCTCGCCTTCTTTCAACCCGGTTTGCTCGCGGACCAGTTCATCGTAGGCTTTCTTCAACTCGGCCTTTTCCGTTTCCAGCTTCGCCTGCCTGGCGCGCAGTTCCTGATCTTCGGTCTGCCCCTGTTTCTGCAACTTTTCGTATTGATCTTTGAGGTTCTTGTTCTTCGCCCGTTCCTCCTGCAATTGCGCGTTCAAGCCGCTCGGCGTGGCGGTGACGACCGTCTTCCAACTCTTGTGCGTGTAGTACACGAGGGAAGCAAGCACCATGAACACGAGGCTCATGACGAGGATCATCACGGCGAAGATTTTTCCCAGCAGATTCATCTTAGGCGGCTCCCGACGGCCGTGACGACCGTCCTGTGTTGGGCTCGATTCTCGTAGGGATCATTCTCGGGACGTTACGGTGCGACCTGCCGTCGGAGCGTGTCCGTGCTGGCGGCCGCTCGGCTTAGCTCGACTTCCTTCTCGTTGACCTTGTCGGTCAGGGCCACCGCTTCCTTAAACGCGGCGTCGCGATCGTTGTGCGTCTGAGCGATCTGGCCGTTCAGCTCTTCGATCTCCTTGAGTTTCCCGTCAAGCTTTTCCTGGGCCGCCTGAGCGGCTTCGACCGCCGCACGCTCGCCCTGTTTGAGCGCGGTCAACTCGGCAACCATCTCGGCATAGACCTTGTTCAACTCGGCCCTTTCGACCTCCAGCTTGGCCATTCGCGCCCGCAGGTCGACACTTTCGATGCCCACGGCCTTCTCCAGGTTGTCGTGCTGCTCTTTCAGGACGGCGACTCTGTCCTTGGCCTGTTTCAATTGCTCTTGCAGGCCGAGAGGCTCGCCGGGCTTTACGTCGGCCTGCGGGCGGAAAATGACCGCCTTCCAGTTGGTGTGCGTGTAGTAAACCGCCACAGAACACGCCATGAACAAGATGCTCATGACGAGAATTGCGACCACCAGGATTTTTCCAGGCACGTTCATCTTATATCAGGCAGCTTTGCCGTGGCCGCCGAAAGTGTTTTGGTTAGCTGACGACCGCCGTCGCGCTTCCCTCAAGCGGGGCCCAGGGCAAGCAAGCGACGGATTAAACCCAAGCAGTGACCACTACAAGGGATAGAATTGCTGACCAGTCGGTCTAGTATATCTTCGCCCGATTTTACGAGTCAACGAAAAACGGGCCGCGGCCGGTGACTTGGTGACCTTAAACTGGGCTTGCCGCCGCCGCCTGACCCGAAGCGCGACCGAGGAAATGGCCCGCCATAGCGTGCTGGGGCTCTGACGCATCGGGTCAGCGTCCGCCGTCAGGCTTTCCGCCGCCCTCGATCCCATATTCCGAACAGCCCGATCGCGCAGGCGGCGAGCAGGCAACCGCCGGCTGGCCAGTCGCCGCAAGTCAGGTAGGGGCTTCGGCGGCCGTCCAAGAGAGGTTGGGCGATGATGACGTCGGCGGCCCGTCGTGGCCCTTGCCTGATAATCCGCCCGTCGGAATCGATCCAAGCCGAAAAACCGGTGTTGGCGGCGATCAGAAACGGCTTGCGACATTCGATGGCCCGAAAAACGGCGCACGTCAGGTGTAGGTCGAGCTCGCTGGAACCCCTGAACCAACCGTCGTTGGTCAGGTTGACAAGCACGTCGGGTTCCTGGGCCTGCTCTCGCAGCCGCGTCACCTGACTCCGGATGACGTGGGGAATGGCGCTTTCGTAGCAGATGTTGGCTGCCAGCCGTGTCCCGGCCACGTCAAACGCGGCCACTTCGGTCCCCCAGCCGATCCCCGCCCCGATGGGCGAGATGCGGGCCAGCCACTCCCACTGCTTCGCCAGAGGCACGTACTCGCCGAACAGAACCGGGTGCATCTTGTCGTAGCGAGACCCGATGCCACCTTCTCGATCGACGAACAATGCTGAGTTGAAATGGTCCAGGCCGTTTGCGGTAAGGTGCAAATAGTCGATGCCCAACAGCAGCGGCGTCTTCAAATCGAGGGCCTGCCGGGCGATCTGCTTCCGCCGCCATACGACCTCGTCGCGAAATTCATCGAGGGAGACGCGCCAAGTAGGCGGCAGGACCGCGTCGTCGCTGCAGCTCAACAGCGCGTCGCGATACATGGTCTCGGGCCAGACGATCAGATCAAGCTTGGGCGCCGCCTGCCGCGCCTTCTCCGACAGTCCGAAATAGTGGGGATGAACCTCGCGCTGCCTGACGGGGTCGAATTTCAGCTCCGTGTCGATCGAACCCTGGATCAGTGCGATCGTCGGCCCTGCCTCGCCCGCCGGGTGGTCGAGTCGCCAGGTACCATAACCGAGGACGGCTGCTAATGCGGCCCCTGCCAGCATCAAGGGCCGCAGCCTCACGCGGGTCGGCAGCGATAGCAGCATGGTGGTGAGACACGCCGCCACAAAGACGATCAAGAAGGTCACTGCGTATCCGCCGGCCAGGTCGGCGATCTGCACCAGCGGCAGCCAGCGCCATTGGCTGTGTGCCAGCGAGGCCATGTTGAATCCCGTGAGCAGGTGCGACTGGGCCAGTTCCAGGCCCGTCCAGGTTACGGGTGCGGCCAAAATAAGCGGCAAGCGCAGCCGGTGCACGGCCACGCGACAGATTGCCACGAAGGTCGGCAGGTAGAGCGCTAGATAGATCGAAAGCGCCAGCCAGCCCACGATCGTAATGGGATGGGGCAGCCGCAACCAATGCAAAACCGGAAACCAGAACGCAAAGCCGCCCAGCCACAGCACGAAATACGGCCGTCCGCCGGCCAATTCTCGGCGGCCGACAATCAGCAACCAAAAGACGGGCGCGACCCACGCCAGCGGCCACAGGTCGAGGGGCGGAAAGGCGGCGTAAGCCAACAGGCTGCCGGCGATCGCCGGTCGCCACGTCGTCAGCTTAGCGACCCGGGGCAACGTATCGGGCTGCTCGGCTGCGCGCTCGCCAGACGCACGCCCAACGGCCACGCCGCGGCTGACTCGGCTTTCCGATGCTCGGCTTTCCCGCACTCGTATAGTCGCCATAGGTACAGCCTACGGCGAATCGCCCAATTTGCCCAGACGAGTTATGGAGCGTGCGACGTTCGGCGATTGCCTATCTGGCGGCACCCTTCTCCGCATTCTTGCCGGGTGCCAGGTCGAAGGTCACCTTCTGGATCGTGCCGGTGAAAGCAAAGGGGGCTTTGTCTTTGTAGCCTCGCGAGACGGTCAGTCCGTTGTCTTTGCCAACGTCCATGCCGGCGTAGGCGCTGAAGCGGAACGCCACGCTATGGTCGAGGTGGTTTTCGCCCGCGGGCTTTGCGTTGATGAAAAGTCGGCCCTTGCCCCCCGTGCCGGCCTTGCCCTCCTGGTCGGCCACGAATTCGTAACGCACGTTAACCTTGCCGCTGGGCATCTTGAGGGTCGACGTGAGCGTGTCGATCTTGATGCCCATAAAGCTATAGGTGTAGTGCAGCTTGTTGTCCCGGACGTAAAACGAGAAACCGCCCAGGTGGTCGGCCTCGGCGACGATGACCCCCTCGCAGCCGGCCTCGGGCACCTGCAGATCGGCGCTGATCGTAAACGACCGGCTGTAGATGTGCGGGATCATGCCCGACCCGATGTTCTCGGTCCCCGGATAATAGGTGAACGTCGTCCTGGAGGCCGAAGGCGAGTGAAAACCGAAAAAGGGAGCGAATCCGGCCAAGAGGGGCGTCACCTGGTATTTCTCGGCCTCTTCCCAGAACAGTTCCTTCAGCTCTTGCAGCTTTTCGGGATGCGTTTCCGCCAGGTCTTCAGACTCGCTGAAATCCTCCTCGACGTGATATAGCTCCCATTTGTCGTCGTCGGGCTTCCATCTTCCGGGCAGAAACTTCGCCAGGGTGGCCGGATCAACCCGCCAGGGAATACGGTCGAGCCGGGCGCAGGCGATCCAGCCGTCTTTGTACATCGCCCGGTTGCCGTAGATCTCGAAGTACTGCTGTGTGTGGCGGCCGGCCGCGTCCGCGTCGTCAAAGGTGTAGGCGAAACTCACGCCGTGAATCGGCATCTGTTCGATTCCGTTGACTGCCTTCGGGGCCTCGATGCCCGCCAGTTCCAGGAGGGTCGGCGTGACGTCGATCACGTGAGTGAACTGCGGGCGCACGCCCCCCTGCTCGCGAATACGCCGGGGCCACGAGACCACCATCGGGTTGCGCGTGCCGCCAAAATGGGAGGCCACCTGCTTGCCCCACTGAAAAGGCGTGTTCCCCGCCCAGGCCCAGGCGGCGGCGTAGTGCGGCGACGTCTCTGGGCCTCCCCAGGCGTCGATTCCGCCGTACTCGCGGATCAGCGCAAGCTGTTGCTTGCTGGTGAGCGCGATGCCGTTCTGCATGGTCAACTCGTTGAACGAGCCGGTTTCGGTCCCCTCCATGCTTGCGCCGTTGTCGCCCCAGATGTAAATGATGAGCGTGTTGTCGGTGAGCCCCATTTCGTCGAGCGACTTGACCACGCGCCCCACCTCGTAGTCGGCGTTCTCCTGGTAGCCGGCAAAGACCTCCATCTGCCGGGCGTAAAGTTTCTTCACGTCGGCGGGGATCGAGTCCCAGGCCGGAAACGCGGGGTCGCGCGGCGTGAGCTTTGCCTCGGCCGGGATGATGCCCAGCTTCTTCTGTCGGGCAAACGTTTCCTCACGATACTTGTCCCAGCCGCCGTCGAACTTGCCTTTATACTTGTCGGCCCACTGGCGTGGCACGTGATGCGGCGCGTGGCTGGCGCCGGTGGCGTAGTAAATGAAAAACGGCCTGTCGGGCGATTGGGCCTTCTGATCGTGAATCCAACGAATGGTGCGATTTGAGAGGTCGGTGGGAAGGTAATAGTCTTTCTCGGTCGGCACGCCGATGGTGCTGTTGTTCTCGGTCAAGACCGGGTCGTATTGCCCCGATTCTCCACCCAGGAAACCGTAGAAATAGTCGAAACCGAGGGCGTTCGGCCAACGATCGAACGGACCGGCCGCCCCCTGCTGGTTATCGGGCGTGAGGTGCCATTTGCCAAAAGCGGCGGTCGAATAGCCGTTGCCCTGCAGGATCTGGGCGACCGAGGCGGCACTCTTGGGCCAAGTGGCGTTGTAACCCGGCCAGCCTCCCGTAATCTCCGAGATCGATCCAAAACCGACGGCGTGGTGGTTGCGACCCGACAACAGGGCCGCGCGGGTCGGCGAGCAAAGGGCCGTCACGTGGAAACGGTTGTAACGCAGTCCTTGATTGGCCAATCGTTCGAGCGTCGGCGTTTGAACAGGCCCGCCGAAGGCCGAGGGATTTCCGAAGCCGGCATCATCGATCAGCACCAGGAGGATGTTTGGCGCGTCCTTGGTGGCCGTGACGGGCAGAGGATAGTCCGGCTTGGAGCCGGACAGCGTACGATTGGCCACGCCTCCGAAGGGTGGGTCCGGCCGCGGGACGACCAAGTCATCCGCCCTGGCCACCATTCCGACCAACAGGGCAACAATAAGTCCCAAGGAGCCGAACACCGCTTTCATAGCGAAACCTCAGCAGTCAGGATTCTTCATGACCGGCTTTCACGCAGCCGACGAATCAGCGTGATTCTCGTCGGCGCAGGCGCAAAATGCAAACGCTCGAATTGTCGCCGTTTTTGAAGGCGGCGGAGTCGATTACCAGAAACCGAAGCCCCAGCCCCAACCGTAGGCCGGTCGGCTCACGACATCGGGATATTGCCTTACGCCGCCCGGATGGTAGGGAGTGCGGTACCCGCCGCCGCTGGCACCACGATCGAGTGCGCGCTCGCGCTCCTGAAACTGCTGGCGTTGGTCCGCCTGCAGCGCAGCGATTCGGGACTGCCGCGACTGTTCAAGTCGCTCCGTCTGGGTCCGCGCCGAGGAGCGCCTGCGCTCGAGAAGATCGAGCTGTTCGCGAAGCTGGGCCGCCGTCAGCTTCATGATGTCGGGATACTGTACGTCCATCTTCTTGCGGTAAGCGGGGGACGCCGCCGCCCAACTCGCCGCTACCCACCCAAGGATATCCCGCCCCTCCGGGCCGAGGACCATCTCCAGCTTGGCGTCAAGATCTTGCTGAAAGGCCTCCAGGTCGTCGGGCGACATCTTTTCGACCCGGCCTGACAGGTCTTGCTTGAGGGCGTCGACTTCCTTTCGATCGTAGATGGGCTGTACCGAGAACCATTCGTCGAGTCCGGTCATCGTCTTTTGCCAGGACTCGCTGGAAAGAATGGACGGAGCTTGCTTTGGTTGAGGGTCGGCCGCAGGGGCCAGCGCAACCGGCCCCAGGCACGCGACCGCCGCCAATAGGAAAACCGCCAAGGAGAACTTCGTCTTGGATGGATTACTCATCGTCACTTGCTCTCTTTCTGCCGGACCATTCTCAGCGAGCGATCCGGCGTCGGTTCGCCGTTGATCTCGACGTTGGTCGCCTCCCAAACGAAAGCGTCCGGTCCGTCCGGAGAATAGATGTTTGTGCCCGTTGATCGGCTTCCGTCGGGCGACACGCTCTCCGCCTCAATGATCCAGCGGTCTGGTTTGCCGAACCAGAGACCGAGAGCGTGGCCGCCTTGCGAGTCGAACGACCAGGACTTGATCTGCTTCTCGTGGGCATCCCAGCCGATCCGCTGAGTCACATGCAGCCGCCCGCGTTCAGGCAATTCGACATCGATCTCTCGAATGAGAAACTGCTCGTCGTCGCTCCACTTGCAGACAAGGTGGAGGGTCTTGCCGCCGTCGTCCGAGGCCCACTCGCCGAGCATCCAGCTCAGGGCACCCAGGTGATCGTGGTGCGAAATCACGGGCGCGGCCAGTTCGCGAACTCCGTCGAGCAACCATTTGCCGTCCCGGCGGGTCCAAATGGCGGTAAAGCGCCTGCTCAAGGCGGGGCCGAGCGGCGCCGGATCGACAGTAATCGTCGCGTCTTCAATCACAACATCGGGTGTAATGAATCGAAGCGATCCCGTGTGGGCCAGCCGTCGTGGCTCGTTCTCGTCGTCGGTTTTGGTGGCGGCCCGTTGCGCCAGGTGGCGGCCGTTCACCGCCTGCCCCGTCTCGTCGACGTAGTCGCCTTCGGCCGTCCAGAAGGAGGCGATTTCCTTCGCGTCGCCACGCCGAATGGCGTCCAGGTAGTCTTTCGTCCGTTGTCGGATGGCCGCTTCGTCGCTGCCTCGGGCTGCCTCGTCCGCCCATCCTCGGCCGCACGCCAGGCAGACGACGAGCCCCGCCGCTAGTGCTCCGCCAAGACGGTGTCGATAGAAGTACATTTCAAAGGTCCTCAGCAATCTTCGTGCTTCCCGCCACGCACTACATTCTAGCCCCGAAGAACAGGGAGTGCCCGTGCTTCGGCCATTCAGCGGTGTGGTCAGGTTGCGGTGCAGGCGTGCCTAGGCGGCCCCCGGTGGCCGCCACGAGCCCCTTCGCCCCTTTGCCCACCCATCGAGCCGTGGTGTACAATCAACCGCGTGTGCCGGAGGCTGGGGCGAGGCTCATAACGATCCGCACGATAGGGAGGTTCTGATGATTTGGCCGAATCTGCGCAACTTGTCGATCGTGCTCACGTTCTGGCTCCTGACGCCGGCGGCCGCCTACGCCTGCCCTTTCTGCAACGCTCAGACCAAGACGCTCAGCGAGGAACTCGATTCCTCCGACGCCGTCGTCGTGGCCAAACTCGTGAAGGGACCGTCCAAGGAAGCGATTGCAGCCGGCGACGCGAACGCCGAATCGTTGTTCGAGATCGTGCAGGTCGTTAAGGGGGCCGAGATTCTTGGCAAGACGCGGCAAATTCGCGTCCTCTATTTCGGCCAGCAACCGGCGGGCACGCAGTTTCTGGTTTTCGGCATCGATCCCAAAAAGGTGCAATGGGCGACCCCAAACGCCCTCTCGCCCCGGGCGGTCAAATACGTCTTGCAGCTTACCAAACTGCCCAAGAACGGGGCCGACCGACTGGCCTTCTTTCAGGAGTATCTCGAAGACCCCGAATCGCTGCTCGCCACCGACGCCTACGACGAGTTTGCCAGGGCCCCTTATGCCGAGGTCAAGGAACTCAAAGACCGGATGCACCAAGATCGCCTCTTGGGGTGGATCAAGAACCCTGACGTGCCGGCTTCACGGCGGCGGCTGTATCTGACCATGCTGGGCGTGTGCGGCGGGCCCGATGATGTTGGGGTGCTGGAGGAGATGATCAAATCGACCGACCGCCAGGTGCGCACGGCGCTCGACGCTCTGGTGGCCTGCTACCTGGTTCTGAAGGGGCCCGACGGAATGGCGCTCGTCGAGGACCTCTTCCTGAAGAACAAAGAGGCCGAGTATACCGACACCTACGCAGCCATCATGGCCTTGCGTTTTCTAGGACAAGAGACGACGGCCGTCCCGAAAACGCGGCTGCTGGTGGGCCTGCGAGCCATGCTCGACCGCCCCCAGCTCGCCGACTTGGTGATTCCCGATCTGGCCCGCTGGCAAGACTGGTCGGCGATGGACAAACTCGTCGAGCTGTTCAAAACGGCCGACGAGGAATCGTCGTGGGTGAAGGTGCCGGTCGTGAACTACCTGCGGGCCTGCCCGAAGCCCGAGGCCAAGGTCTACCTGGAGGAGTTGGCGAAGCTCGATCCCGAAAGCGTCAAGCGTGCGAACAGTTTCTTTCCGTTCGGCGGGGTAGCGGCGTCGAGTGGCAACGACACCTCAAGTTCTGGCGGCACCGAGAAGGCGGGCGCCTCGGGCTCAACCGCCAAGCAACCGCTCGTACCCGCACCCGACACTTCCTCACCAAAGAAGGAGGATGGCGGAGAACCCTCGAAGGGCGCCGGCGCTTCTGGATCAGCGGGGAAGGGAAAGTCTCCCGAACCGGGCAAAACGTCGGCGAGCGATCCAGTGCCCGTCGTCCCGGCGCTCATCGGCGCGGTGGTCGCGATGGCCGACGAGCAAAACTCAGCAGCCGAGGAATCGCCGTCCGCCGCGAAAGAAACAAGCGTCGCGAAACAGGCGACCAAGACCGAAAACAAGGGCACAACACAGGTTGCGACGCGTCTTAGTAGCCCGATCGCCACCCGGTCGGACTTGGCCGCGTCAAAGCAGCCGGCCGCGAACCGTTGGCAGGTTGTCAGCGTAACGTTAGGTGCGGCGGTGGCCGTCTTTGGTTTGATGTTCACGATCTTGCGTGGCAAGTGAGAGAGTATGAGCGTTGATGTCGCCCAGGATCTCGAAAATGTCGCCGACGATTATCGACAGTATCGGGCTTTGAGTTCGCTGGCGGTGGTCAGTTTGGTAGCCGGTGTGCTTTCGGCCTTAACTTTTCTTGATTGGATGCTGGCCGCCATTCCGATCGTCGGCATCTTGGCCGGCGCGATGGCCTTGCGCCGAATCCGCTCCGCCCCGGAAGCCTACACGGGCGAGCATCTGGCTTTGATCGGCACGCTGTTGTGCGGGGTCTTGTGGGCCGGCGGCTGGTCCAGGCTGGCTTACGTGCGCGCCACCGAAGTGCCCCCCGGATACGAGCGCATCAGCTACGACGAACTGCAGGTTGATCCGAATCAGCCCGACCTTCTGCCGCCCGAGCGAGCCGCAGAGCTCGACGGCAAGAAGGTGTTCATCAAGGGATTTGTCTACCAGCCGACCGGCAACCAAACGACGGGCTTGACGCGATTTATCCTGGTGCGCGATAAGGGGCAATGCTGCTTTGGCGGGAACCCCAAAATCACCGATATGATCGAAGTGAAGCTGCTGGGAGACCTCGAGGCGGAATTCAACATGCAGCCTCGAAAATTGGCCGGAACCTTTCGGATCGCACCCGGGCAGAGCCTTCACGGCCTGGCGGGTGCCTTATACCACCTGGACGCCGACCACCTGGACTGATTACTTGGGCCGGTTACCTGGACAGGGAACCTGTTCGGCCAGCGGGTTTCCGTTGCTAGCGCGAGTGGCCACCGTGGCACTCCTGTTCGTGGCGACAGGGTGCGAGGATGGCGGTGCGCCGACCACGGCCGGGTCGGCCATCGCGGGTTCGACGATCACCGCCGATGCCGGCACGAGCTCTGCTGCTTGGCCTCAGCGAGAGGCAGCGACTGACCCGGCCGCTGCCAAGGAGGCATCGTCGGCTGGCGTCGCCGCCTCGAGCGGCGAAACGCCGGATACGCCCGCCCCAAGCGTGGAGGCCACCCCACAGGTTCCGGAAACACGCCAGTCGGCCTCGCCCGGGGCCGAGCGCACACGCGATATCACGTTCGACGATCTCAAGTTCAACATCGAAAAGGGGGACCCGTTCAAAAGTTCGCTGCTGACCGAGAAGATCGAATCGCTTGAGGGGAAGCCGATCCGCATCCGCGGCTATATCCTCCCTAGCTTCCAGCAGTCCGGGCTGACCCAATTTGTGCTTGTGCGCGACAATCTGTCTTGCTGCTTCGGGCCCGGCGCCGCCCTCTACGACTGCCTGATCGTGGAAATGAAGGCCGGCAAATCGACCGATTACAGCCTTTACCCCGTGGCGGTCGACGGCATATTTTCAATCCGCGAGATGCTCGATCCCGATGGCAAGACCGTGGCCATCTATCACGTCGATGGCGAAAGCGTGCGCTAGGCTCCCCTTCTCTCTTCCCCTTCGGGAGGGGCCGGGTGAAATCTCGATGTTCTCCCTCTCCCTTCGGGAGAGGGCTGGGGTGAGGGCGGGTGGCATCCCGAAAGGGGCTACGGGTTTTTCCCGGGAGAAAGGCCCGCCGTCAATAAGGGCTCCCGCAAGCGGCCGATTGTCGACTGCGGTCCGGCAGTGTGTTGTCCTGGGTGTGGCCTTTTTGTGTTGCGCTCATTCCGTCGTGGCGTGCCCGTTTTGCACGGCGCCTCGGCCGACCCTCGCTCAGCAGATTGAGCGAGCCGATATGGCCCTGATGGGCGACGTCGTCGCCGCGGATGGCTCAACCTGGAAGCTCCGCGTCCAGCAGTCCGTAAAACCTGGTGAAGAGGCGGCCGGGCGCTTGATTGAGATCGCAAATCGATCGACGGACGGAAACCCTACACCCGGCGAACTTTTGCTGGCGACGGCGACGAAGAGAGACAAACCGTCCGCGGAGGTCTCGTGGAGCATCGTCGTTTTGAACGAGGCAAGCTTCGCCTACGTGGCTCGGTCGCCAACCACGCGGGACGCCACCGCCAAGCGACTGAGTTATTTTTTGCCGTTTCTTGAGCACGCCGACCCAGTCATCGCCGAGGATGCCTATCTTGAATTCGCGCACGCGCCGCTCGACGAAATCGGCAAGCTGGCCGACCGACTCCCGGTCGACCGCCTGCGCGACTGGCTGGCCGACGCAGACTTGCCCCCCGAACGCAAAGGGCTGTACGGCCTCTTGTTGGGCCTGTCGGCCTCCGCTCAAGGACGAGCCGATATTGCCGACGACTTCTGGGGCTGGATTACCGCTCCCGCCAGCGATTTTCGCAGCGGTTTCGACGGTGTGCTGGGGGGGTACCTTTGGATGGGCAGACAAGAGGCGTTGGCCCGTCTCGAGGATCGCTACCTAGGCGACCCGCCCGGCGCTTTCGGCGACTTGCGTCATCTGCAGACGGCGATGCGGGTCTACCACGACTATGGACGGGACGTGGCCCTTGAGGAGTTCATGCGGGGGTACCGCCGGTTTCTGGACCACCCGGCCGTCGCCGCGCTGGCGGTCGCCGATCTGAGCCGCTGGCAGGACTGGCAATCGGTCGACCGCGTGGCGTCGATTTTCGGGCAGCCAGGTTACGACGATCCGGTAACGGATCGGGCAATTATCGGCTATCTGCTGGCCTGCCCTCTGCCGGAGGCCCGTCGCCGCGTCGTTCGTCTGAGGAAGCTTTTGCCCGACCGGGTGACGGCCGCGGAGCGCACGGCCACAACGACGTCTGGTGGAAAATAAAAGCGAACGTCTTCTGCTTCCTTCCCTTCGTGGCCCTCATTAGAAAACCGTGAGCAGATCGCGACGCATTCAGACGTCGCTGGCGGGTGCAGTTTTCCCTTCCAGGGCATATTCGGGGTGGCTATACTTCGATTTCTGCTGATCGTTGCTCGCCCGCGATGACGATTCCGGCCCGCCAGGGCCGGGATGTGCCCCTTGCTGGATTGCGCCCGATGCCGAAATACGTCGTTCGCTACGGCGTCATGCGAATACTTGGCGTGTTTACTACGAGCCGCGGCGAGGTTATGTCCCGCGGCTGGCAGGTTGTCGCGCGCACCGATCGCGGGCTCGAAGTCGGAGAAGTCCTTTGTGAGGCGTCCGACGAGGTGGTCGGCCAGATGAAGGATCCGGGCAAGGGCCAGATCCTGCGGGCCACGACGTCGGAAGACAAGCTCGAACTCGAGCGGATGCAGCGGCAAGCGAAGGACGAAGCCGCCGCCTGTGAACGGTTCATCAGCGAAATGCAGTTGCCGATGCAACTCGTTGACGTGGAACACATTTTCGGGGGCGAGCGGATCGTGATCTACTACCTGTCTGAGAACCGCGTCGACTTTCGTGAGCTGGTCAAGCGGCTTGCCGGCGAGTTTCAGACTCGCATCGAGATGCGGCAGATCGGCGTCCGCGACGAAGCGAAGCTGCTGGCCGATTACGGCGATTGCGGCAAGCCCGTCTGCTGTAACACGCACTTGTCGGAGATGCCCCCGGTGTCGATGAAAATGGCCAAGCTGCAAAAGGCCACGCTCGATCCGACAAAAATATCCGGCCGTTGCGGGCGCTTGAAGTGTTGCCTGCGCTACGAATACGACACCTATGAGCAGTTGCAGAAGGAGTTGCCGCCCATCGGCTGCGACGTGATCACGGCGGGGGGCCGGGCGAAGGTCCTGGCACATGAAATCCTCGCTCGTCAGTTGCTCGTCGAAACCGAGGACCGCCGCCGCGTGTTGATTTCCGCAGGCGACGTGCTGACCGTGCTCGCCCGCGGCGCCGCGAACTGAGTCGAGAAGCACATCTTTCCATGAGCGAGACCGTCCGCAAGATCGTCGAACTGTCAAGGCAAGACCGGCGTTACAAATTCGAGGCGTATGCTTTCGTATTTGATGCGCTTCGCTACGCCCATGAAGAGCTGGGTATGGGCGCGGCCAAGCGGAGCGATTCCGGCTCGCGCAAGAAGTCGAAGTCCTCCAGCGGGCAGGAAGAAGAGGAGACGGAGAACCATCTCACCGGCCAGCAGCTTTGCGAGGCGATTCGCATCTACGCGCTGGAACAATACGGCTACATGGCCAAGTGCGTGCTCAATTGCTGGGGAGTCCACTCCACTAGCGACTTCGGCGAAATCGTGTTCAACCTGATCCAGATCGGCGAGATGCGCAAAACCAAGGAAGACCGGCGGGAAGATTTTAATGGTCTGTACGATTTCGACACCGCGCTGCGTCAGGGTTTCCGCATCGAGCAGCCTAAGGCCGAGTAAACCGAGCAGCCCCTTGAATCAGGCGACGATGTCGAAACCGCATCGCCCGGAGCGTGCGAAGACACCGGCCAAAGGCGCCGCCGGAGCCGTCGAACCTTTGTCGCCCGCCGCCAGCGAACCTAATCCGCCCCGGCGCCGTCCTCTGTTCTTGTGGGTGTCCGCCGTCGCGATGGCTCTCTGGTTGGCTTTCCTTCTGTGGATGGCGAGTCGCCCAGCTCCCTGACGGCTGCTTCCCCTGGCCCGCATCCGCAACCGTCCACTGCGGGGCAAGTTAGCGATTGTCTGCCGGCGTAGGGCCAAGTATGGTAGAATGTTTTGCCGTTACCGGACTTGAAGAGTACCCTTCTTTCCCCGACACATGACAACCGCCGCCAAGACCGCCGGAAAACTCGCCTGCGGCTCCGATATTCTCGTCGAGTCTCTGATTCACCATGGCGTTGAAGTCATCTTCGCCTATCCGGGCGGCGCCAGTATGCCGCTGCACCAGTCGCTCACGAAGTTCAAAGACCGAATTCGCACGATCCTTCCCCGGCACGAACAAGGAGGAGCTTTCGCGGCCCAAGGGTACGCCCGCAGCACCGGCAAACCGGGCGTGTGCATGGCCACGAGCGGTCCCGGCGCGACGAACCTGGTCACGGCTATCGCCGACGCCAAGCTCGACAGCATTCCGCTGATTGCCATTACCGGCCAGGTAAAGACCGCGGTGATCGGCAGCGACGCTTTCCAGGAAACGCCGATCGTCGAGGTCTGCCGGGGCATCACCAAGCACCACTACCTGGTGACTGACGTGCGCGATCTGGCCCGGGTGGTTCGCGAGGCGTTCCATATCGCCACCACCGGCCGCCCCGGACCGGTGCTCGTCGACCTGCCCAAAGACGTGCAGCAAGACCAGACCGAGTTCGACTTCGCCCCCCCGATGGACCTGCCCGGCTATCATGTCGAAACCAGGCGGGCGCGGCCGGAACAGATCGCCCAGGTAGCCGCTGCGATCAAGCGGGCCAGGCGGCCCGTGATTTACGCCGGCGGCGGCGTGATCGCCAGCGAGGCCAGCGACTCCCTTCGCGAGCTGGTTCGCAAGACGGGAATTCCCGTGACCATGACGCTCATGGGCCTGGGGGCGTTTCCCAGCGGCGACCGCCTCTCGCTCGACATGCTGGGGATGCACGGCAGCGTCTACTCAAACTACGCCGTGGACGAATGCGACCTGCTCCTGGCGTTCGGCGTGCGCTTCGACGACCGCGTGACCGGCAAGCTGTCGGAATTCGCCAAACACGCCAAAATCGTCCACGTCGACGTCGATCCGTCCGAGCTAAACAAGAACAAGGAAGCTCATATCCCGATTGTCAGCGACGTCGGCTTCGCCCTCACTGAGCTGAATAAGATCGTCGAGCCGCCGGCCGATTTGAGCGAATGGTACAACCGGATCGACGCCTGGAAGAAAGCCGAGCCATTCAAGTACGACCGCGAATTTCCGGGCATCCTGCCGCAGCACGCGATTAGTGAGCTGTCGCAGTTGGTGGCTGATCGCGACGCGATCGTCTCGGTCGGGGTGGGCCAACATCAGATGTGGGCCGCCCAGTATTTCAAATTCCGCCGTCCGCGAAGCTGGATGTCGAGTTCCGGCTTGGGCACGATGGGGTTTGGTTTGCCCGCCGCCATGGGAGCGAAGGTAGCCCATCCGGACAAACTGGTCGTTGATATCGACGGCGACGGCAGTTTCCTGATGAACATCCAGGAGTTGGCAACTTGCTACTGCGAGAAAATACCGGTGAAGGTGCTGCTGTTGAACAACCAGCACCTGGGCATGGTCGTACAGTGGGAAGATCGCTTTCACGCCGGCAACCGGGCCCATACCTACCTGGGACCCATCGACAATCCGGAAGCGGTCGGCATGGGTGACGGCATTGGCCCCGAAAAGCGATACCCGGACTTCGTGGCGATTGCCAAGGGCTTCGGCTGCGGGGGCGGTTATGTGAAGGAGAAGGCCGATCTGGCGGGTGCCTTGCGCGAGATGATCGACTACGACGGTCCCTACGTGCTCGACGTCCAGGTCCCCTATCAAGAGCACGTGCTGCCGATGATACCGGCCGGAATGACCGTAAAGGATTTGATCAAGTAACGGTGCCCCGCAACGAGCCAATTCCTGAAATCGCCTTCACGGGCGATTTGACCGAGCGCGAGAACGACCTCACGCAGCACCTGCTTGAGGTGCCACCCGGTGGAAACTGCCTGCTCTATTTCGATTCGCCGGGCGGCAACCCTTACGTCGGCCTCTCGCTGATGTCGTTGATGCTCCTGCGCGGCGTGCGAGCCACCGGCATCGTCACCGGCGAATGCTCGTCGGCGGCACTCTGGCCGTTGGCCGCCTGCCGGCGGCGCTGCGTGACACCCTACAGCGTGCTCTTGTTTCACCCCATGAAATGGCAGAGCGAGGAGAACGTCGGTCTGGCCGAGGCGGCCGAGTGGGCGCGCCATTTCGGCGACCTCGAGAAGACGATGGACGAACTCCTGGCCGAGCTATTCGGCGTGTCGCGGGCCGACATGGTCCGCTGGATGCAGCCGGGCCGCTATCTGACCGGCCGCGAAATTGTCGAAGCCGGTCTGGCGGAAATGCTTGATCTTCAGCCGTTGGACTTCGCCCAGTTCGACGGCGCCGTACGCCGCCGCAAACAGCGGAATTAGACAAAACCCTCCCCAAGGAGGCCCCACCTCCGCCGACGAGGCCCCGCCGCCCGAGCCGGGTGGCCGACCGCGTCGTTAGGACGCCGGCTGCTGTTTCGGCTTGGGCGCGGGCGTTTCGTCGGTGACGGTTGGCACCACCCAGACCTTCAACTCCGCCTCGATCTCGTGGCCGAGGTGGATGTTGACGGTGTAGAGCCCCAGTTCCTTGAGGGGACCCTTCAACCGGACCTGGTCGGTGGTGATCGTGATTTCGTTGCGTTTCAGCGCGCCGACAATTTCGCTCGCGCCCACCGAGCCGTAGAGGTGACCTTCCTCGTTGGCGTTTGCCTCGATGGTCACGCTCTGGCGCGCGAGTTGATCGGCGAGAGTCCGCAAGCCCATCAGTCGCTGGTTGGCGATCTCCTGCAGCCTGGCTTTGTGCTTCTCGATCATCCGCTTGTGGTGATCGGTGGCGATCGCCGCCAGCCCTTGGGGCAGCAGATAGTTGCGGGCGTAACCGGGCTTGACCGAGACGACGTCCCCCTGCTTGCCCAGGTGGTCGACCGACTGAATCAACAACAGCTCGATGGCGCCGTGGGCGTTTTTGGTCAAACGCTTGTTGCGACGCGCCGGCTTAGAAACGGGTTTGGAAGACATGGAGAGGATATTGTGTGGGGGGTGATTTCGTTAAAACGGGATGTCGTCGTCGGGGGTCTGAACGCTGGCGCCGGCGCCGCTTGGCTCGCCGTAGCTTTCGGCAGGCGGGCCATACTCCGATTCGTCGTAGGCCGCGCCCCGCCCGGCCGCCTTGCCGCCACCCTGCCCCTTCGAGCCGAGCATCTGCATTAGGGTGCCAACAACGCGCAGCTTCGAGCGTTTCTGCCCCTCTTTGTCTTGCCATGAGTCGAGCTTGAGTCGCCCCTCGATCAGCACCGACGAGCCCTTGCTCAGGTATTCCGTGGCCACCTCGGCCTGCCGGCCCCACAGCGTGACGTCCACAAAGGTCGTTTCATCGATCCATTCGCCGTTGGCGCCCTTGCGCCGGTCGTTCACCGCCAGCCCGATCTCCGTCACGGCCGTACCGCTGGGAATGTATCGCAGCTCGGGATCGCGCGTCAGATTACCCACCAGAATGACTCGATTGAAGCTCGCCATGCCAAACCTGCTTTGAGTGGATTGTTTCGGATGTCGCCAGCGGCAAGAGCCGTATTCCAGCCCGGCATTCTAGCTGACCTCGCTCCCTTCTACCATTTCCGGAGCCTCTTCCGCGGGGGCTTCTTTCGGCTCCGCAGCGCGGGGCTTTGGCGTGGCGGAGGTCGCCGTGGCATGGCTGACGAGCGTTTCGACGATGCGCGGGTCGATCTTGATCACCAACGACCGCATGATGCTTTCGCTAAGCTGGCATTCGCGCTCCAATGTGCCGATCTGCTTGCCGTCCAGACGAAAGTACGACAGCCAGTAGGTTCCCTTGCGCTGTCCGTTGATTGGGTAGGCCAAACGGCGTTCTTCCCATAGGCGGCTAACCAGGACCTCGCCCCCCAACTTCTGCACAAAGTCGGTGACTTGTCCTGAAACACCACCCGTATCGCGGCTGTAGCGATTCGAGTCGAAGATGAAGAGTCCCTCGTAAACGTTCAAGATATTGCTCCTGTTATGCGTTGCTCCCGTTATGCGTTATACCGGTTCATGCAGGGCCCTTCGCCGTAACGAGCCCACTCCACGACCGCGTCGGCGGCGCGCCCGATCGCGACTTCCACCTCGGCTAGCTCTTGCTTGTTGAACTTCCCCAACACATAGTCCGCGGCGTCCCAGTTTTCCGGCGGCGAGCCGATGCCGACTCGCAGCCGGGCGAATTCATCGGTTCCCAACGCTCGAATGATGTCTTCCAGCCCTTTTTGACCGCCCGAAGAACCCTTCGCTCGAACCCGCAAGCGGGCCAGCGGCAAGTTGAGGTCGTCGCAAACTACGAGCAGATCGCTGTTCTCCAGTTTATAAAAATCGCGGACCTGCACCACGCAGGTGCCGCTACGGTTCATATACGTTTGCGGCCAGAGGAGCAGGACACGCACTCCCTCGAGGTTGGCATCAACCAAGTCCCCCTGGAAGTTCGACTTCGGCGAACCGGTAGCAAACCGTTTCGCCAAGTTCCAAAGCACCTCGTACCCAATATTGTGCCGGGTCGCCTGGTACTTTCGGCCGGGATTGCCCAGTCCGACTACCAACTTCACCTGACCACCCGCTTTCGTGCTCCACTAACCTCGGTCGTACTAGCCCTCTTCCGATTCCTCGTCTTCGCCCGGCTTGCGTCCGATCAGCTCAGGTTCGGCACCTTCGGCCGACAGCGGCGCGCCTTCTTCTTCCTCCTTCGGCACCGCGCACTGTACAACCACCGTTTCCCCCGGCGTCACCAAGGTCGTGCCCGGCGGAAGGTCAATGTCGGCGGCGGTCAGAGACGCATTTAGCGCCAGGGAGTTAATGCGCAGCGAGAGTTTTTCCGGAATCGCGGTCACCAGGCTTTCGACGCTCACCTGATGCAGCAACTGAGTGACGACTCCGCCTTCCTTCGCGCCCGGCGCTTCGCCTCGCAACTCGACCGTCACTTCGACTTCGACCTTTTCGTCGGCCGAAACGCGGGCCAGATCGATGTGCAAGACCTCCAGCCCGTAGGTGTCCCATTGAAGGTCGCGGATGAAAGCCTTCTCGGTCACCGCGCCGCTGAGGTCGACGACGCGGGCACCGTGCCGCACGGCCGACTTGACCTGGTCGAGAGGAATAGAAAGGCTTAGATTCGCTTCTCCGTGTCCGTAGAGAATCGCGGGCACCGAACCCGACTGGCGCAACTTCCGGGCGTGGCGCTTGCCGCGGCTCTCACGCACTTCAACCTTTAACGTTTCCGACATACGCGATTCCTGTTGTTTTGTTACTGCCGCCGGGAATTTCAGCCCCGACGGCGTCGCTCGTCACCTTAAGCAACGACGCCACGATCGTCGAAAGTCTTGGGACGAGTCGCCGGCCTCGGTTCGGCGCTTTGGCGCGGGCCACGAGAAAGCCCAACGGCGCCGGCTGCCTCTCCCCGGAAGGCGGCAGCGCGAATCTCGCCATTCTGCCCGAATCGCCGCAAATTGCAACCCCACTCATGCTAGAATCGCGGTTTTACCGAAGGGGCCCCAGGGAAAGATGGGGAACGCCGCATGACGTGGGATGTTTCGGGGCCGGCCGAGGGTCCGTCGGCCGCCAGCTTGTTGGAAACGGTCGCCCGGGCCTGTGCGAACCTTGTGGGGGTGATCGCCGTGGTCGCCGGCCTCTGGCTGGCGATGGACCTCTTCGGCGCCGTCTATCGAGGCCTCAATTCGCCGGAAAATGTGCGTCCCCTTCTCCAGCAATGGGCCGAGACGCTGGGGGGCGAGAAGCTGACGGTCAAAATCGGTGAGGAGCGTTATCCGCTGGCTTCCCTTGTCGCCGTGCTCGTCGTCGGCGCCGGCTGCTGTGTCCTCGCCTGGCTGGCGATGGGCGTGATGCTGACAGGCGCAAAAATCATCACCTGGACGAGCAGCGACCGAGAGGCGATCCGACGCATCCTGCAGCACGCCTTGGGGCCGGGACGTGAAAAGCAGTGACCCGCCAGTGTGTTACAATTTTCCGGCCAGATAAACGCAGCCTAACCAGCATGTGCCGTATGCCATTCAACACGAAACGACTCGGTCCGGTCATCGCGGCGGTCCTGGGCGTGATTGCCTATCCTGCCGCCCCTCCGCAGATGTGTGGCGCGACCGAGCCGCCGCGTACTTTTGCGCCCGATCCGGCTTCCGTGGTTCGCAGCGGGCCCGCCTACCGCTACCCGCGGGCAGGTTGGATCGTAGTGCACATCGAAGGCGGAGCGTACGACCGCGGCTATCAGCACGGTCAACTCCTGGCCGCCGAGATCGTCGATTACATCAAGGCCCTGGCCGACATGAAAAGCCAGGAGGGGCCGGCCGACGCCTGGCGCGACATGCGGACGCTCGTCAACGCCCTGTTCCTGCGGCGTTACGACGCCGAGTACCTGGAGGAGATGAAAGGCATCGCCGACGGAGCCGCGGCGGCCGGGGCGAAGTTCCACGGCCGCAAACTCGACCTGATCGACATTGTCGCGGTCAACTCGTCCATCGAGGTCGAATTTCTGCAAGCCGGGCTCGACGCCAGCCCCACTGGATTGGAAGGCAGGAGGTTCCGCGAACCGCCTGACGTCCAAGGTTCGGACGAGGGGGACGACGACCATTGCAGTGCTTTCGCGGCGGTCGGACCGGCCACAGCCGACGGGGGCATCGTTTTCGGTCATATCACGATGTTCAAGCTCCCCTTCGTCCGGCATTTCAACGTCTGGCTCGATATCAAACCCAGCGACGGTCACCGTGTCGTGATGCAGGGTTATCCCGGCGCCATCATGAGCGGGCTCGACTACTACATGAACGACGCCGGCCTGCTCGCAGCCGAGACCACGCTCCGCCAAACAACGTTTGACGACGACGGGCTGACCGTCGCCTCGCGCATTCGCCGCGCTCTGCAGTACGCCGACTCCATCGACCGGGCCGTCGAAATCCTGGGCGAATCGAACAACGGGCTCTACACCAACGAGTGGCTACTGGCCGACATCAAGACCAACGAAGTGGCCATGTTCGAGTTGGGCACGCGAGCCAGCAAGCTGTGGCGCAGCAGCAAGGAAGAGTGGCCCGGCGGCACCAAGGGCTTTTATTGGGGGTGCAACAACGCCAAAGAGCTGACCGTGCGCAAGGAAACCGTGGCCAGCCTGCGAGACAAGCCCGCCAACCTCGTGCTGCGGCCGAGCGACCGCGATCTCTGCTGGCTGCGGTTATTCGATCAGGCATCCGGCAGGATTGACGTGAACTTCGGTTTCCAAGCGTTCACCACGCCACCTCTGGCCGCGTTTCCCTCTTGCGACGCCAAGTTCACCACCACGGCCCTGGCCAAGGAGATGAAGAGTTGGGCGTTGTTCGGCCCGCCTTTAGGACGCACCTGGCAACCGACCACGGAAGAGTTGCTGAAGTACGACGACATCCAGCCGCTCGTGCCAAACGACTGGGCTCTGATTGGGGTTGAACCGCCGGGCGAGCAGAGCAGCGACACGCCCCTGGCGACCGACCTGAAACCCTTCCCGGAAGAAGACAAAGAGCCGTTTGAGCGGGAGAATCCGGTCTATCCGCCCGCTTGGCACGGGACGCTGGCCCCCGCCTCCGACGCAGACACCTGGCTGGCGACCGCCTTTGCCGACTACGAGAGAATCGTCTCACGCGAGAAGGGGCTGCGCTATCAAGCCAAGAAAGAAAAGCTGGCGAAGACCGTTCAAGAGCGGATCGAGTTGGACCTGTTTGCACCGCGTTCACGGTGGCTCACGGCCGTGCGACGGCTAGGTCGTGACGTGCCGCTGACGTCGACCAAATTCGATTGGCGCTCGAACGAATGGTACGACGTCGCGGCGGGCAAAGGCGTGCTTCTGCTTGTCGCCCTGCGTCAAGAGTTGGGCGACGAGACTTTTCTGGCGTTCATGGACGAGTTTGGTCGCGAACATGCGGGCCAGCCAACGGAGACGGCGGAGTTCTGCGCCGCAGCAGAGAAGACGGCCGGCCGCTCGCTGGAGGATTTTTTTGAACCGTGGTTGAAAAACGATCTTTCGGCGGCCGCCTCCGACGGCCATTTCTGGGCCATCGAATCGTACGAGGAGGAACTGGCAAAGGGACTGATCGTCTACGGCAGCAAGCAGGACGTCCATTTGCATCGCGAGGCCGCCGAGTTGTTGCAGCGGCAAGTCGCCCGCCGCTGGAGCAACGTGACCTTGCCCGCGAAACCCGACGACGAAGTGACCGACGACGACCTGGCTAACCATCACTTGCTACTCATCGGCCGCCCAACCACGAACGGCATCGCGCAGCGCTGTGCAGACGAGTTGCCGGTCCGCTTCGGCCGTGACTCGTTTGTGCTGCGAGGGGAAACCTATGCGCACCCCTCAACGGGCTTGATCTGTGCCGGCGAAAATCGGTTCAACGCGCGCTATGGGGTCGTCCTCTACGCCGGCTTGAGCGCCGATGCCACGCGGCGGGTGATTGAAGACCGTGATGAGCGCCACAGCCAACCCGCCGAAATCCGTCTGTTCCCCGCCGGCCGTCCATCGCGGCGGCTGTGCATCGTGCCCGCAAGACAAGTAGCAAAGAGCGAGTAGCGCCGACTTGGCGACTAGGGCGAGGCGAGCGACGCGAGTTCCGCCGGTTGCCGTAGTTTACCGCTGCAACTCGCGTCGGGCATCCCGGTCTACGGTATCCCGGCGTGCATCTGCTGTTGGCGTCGCCCGATCGCCGGGAAAAACAAGACGCAAGCACTGCAAGAGCAAAAACACCACCAGGATCGCTAACAGCACGTACGGCCAGTAATCCGCCAGTGGAACGCCCGCGTTTACGGCCGTGGTGGCGACGACCAGCACCAACAGGCCGACGATCAAAAGCAGGCAACTGACGCCCGACATCACTCCCTTGAACGTCGCCTGTTCGCTTGGCGTGTCGTAGTGCAACTCGATCGTGCGGCCTCGTTGCAAGCTGTGCTCCGCCGCGTCGGCGAGTTCCATCGTCCGGCAGGCGTCCAGCCAGTCGTTGACGGGCAGAGCTGGCCCGGCCTCCTCGTGCGTTTCGGAGGAGCCGGTCACGTGAGCCCCTTGCACGAGTTCCGGCAAAGCAACGGCGGCAACATCGACGGAACCGATCGTCTCGTGCAAAGTGTCTCCGCCGCTCAGAAGCTCCAGTTGCCATGCGTCCGCCGGCTTGGCGTCAAGCACGATTTTGCCGCGAGAGCCCAAGAATGTGTATCGCGTGGCGCCCGATTCGGTCCCGGCGGAGATCGACCAGCGCACCAGAACGTTCGACAAGCTCGACATCTGCACGCTGAGAGTGCCGTAATTCACCCGGTCAGGTGAGGTTCTTGCCGCAAAGGACGTCATCGCCGAGACCTTGTTCAGGACGCCGCAGAACGGCCGCACGAGTTCCATATCGCGCACGAAGGCGTGCAGCACTTCTCGCCGGCCGCGATCCGCCAACGCGTGCTCGACCACCACCTGCTCCAACGTGCCCAGACGGCCCTCGGCGCCGTCACCGATCCATTCGCTCACTCTCGACCACGCGGTGTGCCACCGCTGGGGAACATACGGCAACATGGTTGCCCGGCTTTCCCGGCGTATCATGTCGAGTTCGTAGTAGACCAACATCGAGTCGACAACCGGATGGGAGACGATCATCCTGATTCCCGCCTGGGTCAGCTTGCGGAGCTGCTCGGCCCGCACTTCCTCGTCCACCGCCCGCGAAACAATGACCGCGTCGGCCACACTTCCGCCCAGCAGATCCTCCCAATGGCCGGCGATCAGCAGGCCCGGCGCGGCCGCTCGGATGTACGGTTCATGCTGCCCCAAATCGTACGCCCAAGAAACCTCATGCGCGCCGCTGCCCGCCACCGCCAAAGCCAAGGCGAGTGTGTCGGGGTCGCAACCGAGCAAAGCGAACTTCATCTGGCTGTCTTGGAATGGGAACCGGCTGGGTCGGCAAAGCGGAGACATCTTACCGTACCGCCGGCCCCTTGGCTGCTAACCTCCCGCTCCCCGGTTCACCTCCGGCCCCGCTTGGAGACAACTGGTCTAGGGCTGCCGTGTCAAGTTCGGTTATCTTGGGGCCGCTTTAACGGCGGGAGAGCGTCCGGCTTGTCGATAAAACAACCGGTGTGCCCGCTCATCTTGCCCGTCTGTCCAGGGAGGGACCGGTGCGAAAGCGAATTCTTTCTTTGCTCGCCGCGGTCTTGGCGGCCGCCGGCTGGTACGGTCATTCCAGACTGCCAGACGGTTTCTGGCAGCGGCTGGGGTGGCCCGGCGGAGCGGCCGAGGGGAGGCTTGCCAGCGCCCCGCCCGTCGAGCGCAACGGCAGCACGGTTCGCGTGGCTTCGTTCAACATCCAGGTGTTTGGCGAAAAGAAGCTTGCCAACCGGCAGGCGGCCGAGGTCCTGGCCCGCGTGATCCGCTATTTCGACGTCGTGGCCGTGCAGGAGATCCGTGACGCAAGCGACGATCTGATCCCCCGGTTCCTCTCGCTGGTCAACGCCGACGGCTCCCACTACGACTACGTCATCGGACCCCGGCTGGGGCGAACCAACAGCAAGGAGCAGTACGCCTTCATCTACAACGCGGCCAGCCTGGAATGCGATCGGCAGAACGTCTATACGGTCGACGATCCCGACGACCTGTTGCACCGCGAGCCGCTGGTGGCCGGCTTCCGCGTGCGCGGGCCGCCCCCGGAACGAGCCTTTACGTTCACCCTCATCGACATCCACACCGACCCGGACGAGGCGCAAGCGGAATTGAATGTGCTCGACGACGTCTTCCGCGCGGTGCGCAATGACGGCCGCGGCGAAGACGACGTTATCCTTCTGGGCGACCTCAACGCCGACGATCGCCACCTGGGCGAGTTGGGCCAGGTCGGCTACATCACCTGGGTCATTTCGGGCGTGCCGACCAACACCCGCGGCACCCATCTTTACGACAACCTCCTGTTTGATTCCCGCTCGACGGTCGAGTATTCCAGGCAGGCTGGCGTCTTCGACTTGATGAGCGAGTTTCACCTTTCGATGCAGCAAGCGCTCGCCGTCTCCGATCATTTACCCATCTGGGCCGAGTTCTCGCTGGAGGAGGGCGGAGTCGGGGATTTGGCGGCCCAGGGAACGGCAAATCTTCGCTAAGCTTCCCTCTTAGAAGCAGAGCCTGCCGGGGCCCACTCCCCACCGGGCGGGGCGTGAAAATCCCAGAAATTTTCTGTGCGAAAAAATGCTTGCATTCACACACTGGACTGCTACATTAACACCCGCTGGCCCGCTTCAGGTTCCTGCCCCGCCTGCGGTGGGCCCAAGCTAGTGGCTCGCGTAGGTTCCTGCCCCGCCTACGCGAGCCTTTTTAATGCGCGTTGAATGGTCTCATGTCGGACGTCAGGTACTTCGTATTCGACATCGAGAGCGTCGCCGACGGCGAGTTGGTTTCGCGGTTGCGTTACCCCGGAGAGAACTTGCCGGCCGCCGCCGCGGTCGCCCGCTACCGAGCCGAGCTGCTGGCGAAGTACGAGACCGATTTCATCCCCTACACGTACCAGGTGCCGACCTCCCTGGCCATCGCCAAGGTGGCGGCCGATTTCCGGCTGCTGGACCTGGTGACGCTCGATGAACCGGCGTTTCGGCCGCACGTCATCACCGAGCATTTCTGGCGAGGTTGGGAGCGATACGGCCGGCCAACTCTGGTGAGTTTCAACGGCCGCTCCTTCGATGTTCCCCTTTTGGAATTGGCGGCCTTTCGCTACGGCATCAGCCTCGCCGGCTGGTTCAGTCTCAACACCAAGAGCTTCGATCAGCCGCGCCACCGGTACAACGTCGAGGGACACCTCGATCTGCAGGAACTGCTGACGAATTTCGGCTCAACCCGCTTCGTCGGGGGACTTAATCTGGCGGCCAATCTCCTCGGCAAACCGGGCAAGATGGACGTGCAAGGGTACATGGTGCAAGACATGTACGAGGCGGGCAAGCTGGCCGACGTCAACGACTACTGCCGCTGCGACGTGCTCGACACCTATTTCGTCTTCTTGCGAACGCGCGTGCTCGTTGGCCAGCTCTCCCTCGAAGACGAGCAGCGGCTCATCGCCGCGACGAAAGTTTGGCTGGAAGAACGCTCCGGCGCGGTGCCGGCCTATCGCCTTTATCTCGATCGCTGGGGAGACTGGAAGAATCCCTGGTGAGTTCGCCACTTATCGCCGGCCGCCCCGACTGTCGTCAAGCCGGCATCAGCCGCAGCGTTGCCGCGCTGCCGTTGCCGTTGGGAGGCACCCGGGCCGCGCGGCCCGCCAGCATCGCTACGCCGGCGACCAGATCGCCCGGGGCAAACGGTTTGCTGAGGTGCATCTGAAAACCCGCGGCTAGCGCCTGCAGGCGGTCTTCCTCTCGGGCAAAGGCGGTGAGAGCTAGGGCAGGAACCTGGGCTACCTCGGCACGAGACAGCCTGCGCACTTCTCGAATGAGGTCATAACCATCCTGCTCGGGCATGCCTATATCGCTTACGAGCACGTCCGGCGGCGACCGGAGCAGGAGCGCCAACGCCTCACGAGCCGACGAAGCAGTAGTGACCTTTGCGTGATGGTTCGAAAGGACCATGGCGACCATCTCTCGCCCGTCGGGCTCGTCGTCGACCACGAGCACGTGCAGGTCCGACAGGTTCAGTTCCTCCGGCGCGGAGCAAACCTGGGGCGCGGCCCCGGCGTCGGGTTGCGGCTCGGGCCTCTCAACCGCGGCGGCGGCCACCGGCAGTTCGACGACGAACGTCGCCCCCAAGCCCGGCCCCGGACTTTCGGCAAGAACCGTTCCGCCGTGCAGTTCCACCACGTGCCGGACGATCGCCAGGCCGAGTCCGAGGCCGCCGTGGGCTCGACGGGTGCTGCTGTCGGCCTGGCGGAACCGGTCGAAAATATGGGGCAGGATGTCGCGGTCGATCCCTTCGCCGTTGTCCGACACGCCGATGCGCGTGCGGCCCGCGTGCCGACACAACCAGACGCGCACCTTGGCACCGGTGGTGCTGAATTTAACGGCATTCACCAGCAGGTTCCACACAACCTGCTGCAGTCGATCCGGATCGCCGTTGAGATCTGCGGCGTCCGGATCGAGGTCCGTTTCGATCTGGATCCCTTTGGCCTCGGCGGCCGGCCGCACCACGTCGAGGGCGGCCTCGACCACCGACACGAGTGACAGCAGCCGCACGTTGAGCCGCAGTTTTCCCGTAATGATTCGCGAGACGTCGAGCAGGTCGTCGATGAGTTTCGCCTGGGCCAGCACGTTGCGTTCGATGATCTCCAGCCCGCGGGCTGTCTCGTCGGCGCCCAGCGCTCCGGTGCGCAGCAGTTGCGTCCAACCGAGCATGGCCGTAAGTGGCGTGCGCAGCTCGTGCGAAAGCGTCGCCAGAAACTCGTCCTTGATGCGGTTGGCCTCGCGCGCCTCGCTGTTGAGCGTGTTCTCGATGGCGATCGACGCCATCTGGGCCAATTGCAACAGCACTGCTTCGTCTTCCGGCGTGAAGTCGCCCTGGAACTTGCTCGACACGTGCAGAAGCCCCATGTCGCGGCCGTCGCGGCCGCTCAGCGGGGCCGCCAGCCAGTCGGGGAGGTCATCGGCGTCCCACAACGCCCGGCCCAGCGCCTGCCAGGCCGGATGCGATTGAAGCTCGCTCGCCGATTTCCGGCCGGCGCGCCCGAGGGCCAGCCACAGGGAGTGCAAGTCGCGGCCGCGGGACGACCACAGCCCGGTCCGGCGGGCCTCCCATTGGGGCGACAGAGAAATGGTGCTCTTGCACCGATCCCACTTCTCATCCCAGATCGTCACGGCCATCGACCGGTTCGCGCCGATGATTTCGCGAGCCGTGTCGGTCACGACCTGAAGCATGCTCTCAATCGAGATCGCCGAATGAATCGCCAGCGACGCCTGCGACAACTTGTGGAGCTGTTCGGCTCGCTGGGCCAGCCGGCGGGCTTGCTGCTCGACCTCCCGCGTCTTGCGTCCAAGCTCCAGGAAGACCGACACCTTGGTTCGCAACACCTCGGGCACAACCGGCGCGAGGATGTAATCGACGGCGCCCAGCGAATAGCCGCGGCTGATGTGCATGTCGTCGCCGAACGAGGTGATGAAGATGATCGGCGTCGACTCGCTCGCCTGGCGCTGGCGGATCAGGCTGGCCGTCTCAAAACCGTCCATGCCCGGCATGTTCACGTCGAGCAGGATGACGGCGAAACTGCGCTCCAACAACAGCTTTAGCGCCGCGCGGCCAGAGTCGGCTGTGGCGATATTCCGGCAGACGTCGGCCAGCACCGTCGACAGCGCCAGCAGCTTGTCGGGTCGATCGTCGACAATCAGAATGCCGGGGTCTTCGTCAGTCATCACATTGCAAAAATTTGCTGATGAGCGACAGAGGGGGCGGGGATATCCAGGTGTGGTGTTTGCCCTTGCGTCTTTGTCTTGAGCTTCCGCCGCACGAACAGCGAAACCCAAGATCGAAGGCTGCGCATTACCGGTGCAACCAGACTCTTAACATTGCCAGCAGATGCTCGGAGTCAACCGGCTTGGCGATGTAATCCGAAGCCCCTGCCTCAATACACTTCTCGCGGTCGCCCTTCATGGCCTTGGCGGTCAGGGCAATGATCGGCAACGAACTGAATTGCTCCATCGAGCGAATGGCCCGCATCGTATCGTAACCGTCCATGTGCGGCATCATGATGTCCATCAACACCACGTCGATGTCGGACATTTCAGCCAGGCGATCGAGCGCCGCTTTGCCGGTCTCGGCCGAAACGATCTGCATGCCGTGCCGCTCCAGAACGCTGGTCATCGCGAAGATGTTGCGGATGTCGTCGTCCACCAGCAGCACTTTTTTGTCGGCCAGCACAGCCTCGGCACGGTGCAACCGCTCGAGCATCTCCCGCCGCGGGCTCGGCAGCTCGTCAACCCGGCGGTGCAAAAACAAGGCCACTTCGTCGATAAGCCGTTCAGACGAGCGCACGTCCTTGACCACCATCGTCTGCACGAATCGCTTCAGGCGCTGCTCATCTTCCGGCGCGAGCTCGTCCTGAACATCGACGATAATCGGCAGCGATTCCAGTTCCGGCAACCGCCGCACATCGTCCAGGAACTCGAACACCAACGCCGGCGTCGGGGACGTGAGAATCACTCCACACGACGGGCGCTTTCCTTGGACCGCACTCAATGCGGCGCTGCCAAATCCGATGGCAATCGTCTGGATGTCGTCACCCGCCACCAGCTCGACGATCTCGGCCCGCCGCTCACTTTCGGCTCCGACCACGAGCAATGTCTTGAAAGGCGGCGCCGCGGTCGCACGCAACCGCTCGAACACGGGACCAATTTGCTCTCTCGACTGCAATGGCTTGCCCAAGGCGCCGACCGCGCCCATTCTCAAGCCGCGATCGCGCTCTTCTTCGGTGGTGACGATGTAAACGGGGATATGCCTCGTGTGGAGATCTTCCTTCAACTGAGCCAGCACCCGCCAGCCATCGATGTCGGGTAGATGGATGTCGAGCGTGATCGCTTGAACGCGGTGCTTGTGCACCAGGATCAACCCCTCGGCGCCGCGCGGAGCGACGATCCCCTTGAAGCCGTTTTCGCGGGCCGTTTCCAGCATCAGTCGGCTGAAGACGGGATCGTTTTCGACGATCAGCACGATCTTGTCGTCGGCCTGCAGCCGCTCGCGATCATCGTCGACCTCAACGAGGGCAGGTAAGTTTTCGGCTTCTTCGGCGGCCATGGCCGCTTCGGCCTCGATGAGCTGAGCCGAGGCCCTGGCTTTGTGCATCGTGGAGGCAATCGCCACCTCGCGGCGGGCCGGCTTGGTGGGCGTGTAGGCCTGCGGCAGATAGAGGGTGAAGTTGCTCCCTTTGCCCGGCTCACTTTGCAGCCGGATTTCGCCTCCCAGAAGGTTGGCGATTTCGCGGCTGATGGCCAGCCCCAACCCGGTGCCGCCGTACTTGCGGTTGGTGCTGCCGTCGGCCTGTTGGAACGGCTCGAAGATGAGCTGTTGCTTGTCGGCAGGAATGCCAATGCCCGTGTCCGACACGGAGATCGCCACCACGCAAGGCGCCCGCCGCAAGGTCTCGTTGTCGGTGCTGAAACCGGAGCGAGCGGTCGACACGTGGAAGGAAACGACGCCGCGATCGGTAAACTTGAATGCGTTCGACAACAAGTTCTTGATGATCTGCTGCAAACGCTTGACGTCGGTCTGCAGGGCGTAGGGCAAATCGGCCGAGAAGCTGAGGCTGAAGCCCAGCCGCTTGCTTTCGGCGACGTGACGGAAGCTGCGCTCGACGTAATCGTGCAAGTCGCGGAAGCCGATCTCCGCCACGTCGAGCACGACCGTCCCCGATTCGATTTTCGACAGGTCGAGGATGTCGCTGATCAGCGAGAGCAGGTCGTTGCCCGAAGCATGGATCGTCTGGGCAAATTCGACTTGCCGCGTGGTCAGGTTTCCCTCCGAGTTGCGGGCGAGCTGGTCGGAAAGGATGAGCAGGCTGTTGAGCGGCGTCCGCAGCTCGTGCGACATGTTGGCCATGAATTCCGACTTGTACTTGGACGTGACCGCCAACTGCGTCGCCTTTTCTTCCAGGGCGCGGCGGGCCTGCTCCACTTCCTGGTTCTTGCGTTCCACCTCGGCGTTCTGTTCGGCCAGCAGCTTCGCCTTTTCTCCCAGTTGCTGGTTCGTAAGCCGCAACTCCCGCTGTTGCGTCTGCAGCTCGCGGGCCAGAGACTGAGACTGCTTGAGGAGATCCTCCGTGCGCGTGTTGGCCTCGATGGTGTTCAGCACGATGCCGATGCTTTCGGTCAATTGATCCAGGAACGTCTCGTGCGTCGGGCTGAATCGGTCGAACGACGCCAGTTCCATCACGGCCTTCACGTGCCCCTCGAACACGATGGGAATCACGATGATGTTCAAGGGCGAAGCTTCACCCAGGCCCGACGTGATTTTGATGTAGTCCGCCGGAACGTTGGTGAGCAGGATCTTCTCTTTCTCCAAGGCGCACTGCCCGACGAGTCCTTCGCCCATCTTGAACACGTTGTCGATGTTCTTGCGTTCCTTGTAGGCGTAGCTGGCCAGCAACTTGAGCATCGGCTCGTCGCCCGCCGTGTCCATCGTGTAGAAAGCGCCTTGCTGGGCCGACACCACCGGCGCCAACTCGGACAGAATCAAGCGACCCACCGCCAGCAGGTCTTTCTGGCCCTGCAGCATGCGGCTGAACTTGGCCATGTTGGTCTTCAGCCAGTCCTGCTCGTTGTTCTTGAGCGTCGTGTCCTTGAGGTTGACGATCATTTCGTTGATGTTGTTCTTCAACTCGGCGACCTCGCCGAACGCCTCGACCGTGATGCTTCGCGTCAAGTCGCCCTTAGTCACCGCGGTGGCGACTTCGGCGATGGCCCGCACCTGCGTCGTGAGGTTGTTGGCAAGCTGGTTCACGTTGTCGGTCAGGTCTTTCCAGGTGCCGGCCGCGCCGGGGACGCTCGCCTGGCCGCCGAGCTTGCCTTCCACGCCCACTTCGCGGGCCACCGTCGTCACCTGGTCGGCGAACGTGGCCAGCGTGTCGATCATGCCGTTGATCGTGTCGGCCAAGGCGGCGATTTCGCCCTTGGCGTCGACCGCCAGCTTGCGGGTGAGGTCGCCGTTGGCCACGGCCGTGACGACCACGGCGATGTTGCGCACCTGGCTGGTCAGGTTGCCGGCCATGAAGTTCACGTTGTCGGTCAGGTCTTTCCAGGTGCCGGCCACGCCCTTCACGTCGGCCTGGCCGCCGAGCTTGCCTTCCGTACCTACCTCGCGGGCCACGCGCGTCACTTCGCTGGCGAACGAGTTGAGCTGATCGACCATCGTGTTGATCGTGTTTTTCAGCTCCAGGATTTCCCCCTTCACGTCGACCGTGATTTTCTTTGACAGGTCGCCGGCCGCCACGGCCTTGGTCACGTCGGCGATGTTGCGCACCTGGGCCGTGAGGTTGCCGGCCATGAAGTTCACGTTGTCGGTCAGGTCTTTCCAGGTGCCGGCCACGCCCTTCACGTCGGCCTGGCCGCCGAGCTTGCCTTCCGTACCCACTTCGCGGGCGACACGAGTCACCTCGCTGGCGAACGAGTTGAGCTGATCGACCATCGTGTTGACGGTGTTCTTCAGCTCGAGGATTTCCCCCTTCACGTCGACGGTGATCTTCTTCGACAGGTCGCCGTTGGCCACGGCTTTCGTCACGTCGGCGATGTTGCGCACCTGCCCGGTCAGGTTGCCGGCCATGAAGTTGACGCTGTCGGTCAGGTCTTTCCACGTGCCGGCCACGCCCTGCACGTCGGCCTGGCCGCCCAGCTTGCCTTCCGTGCCCACTTCGCGGGCCACGCGCGTGACCTCGCTGGCGAACGACCGAAGCTGATCGACCATCGTATTGACGGTGTTTTTCAGCTCGAGGATTTCTCCTTTCACGTCGACGGTGATCTTCTTCGACAGGTCGCCGTTGGCCACGGCTTTCGTCACGTCAGCGATGTTACGCACCTGGGCCGTGAGGTTGCCGGCCATGAAATTGACGCTGTCGGTCAGGTCCTTCCACGTGCCGGCCACGCCGCGCACGTCGGCCTGACCGCCCAGTTTGCCTTCGGTGCCCACTTCACGGGCCACGCGCGTGACCTCGCTGGCGAACGAGTTGAGCTGGTCCACCATCGTGTTGATCGTGTCCTTGAGCTCCAGGATTTCGCCGCGCACCGGCACGGTGATCTTTTTGGAAAGGTCGCCGTTGGCCACGGCCGTCGTCACCGCCGCGATGTTGCGCACCTGACCGGTGAGGTTGCCGGCCATCAAGTTCACGCTGTCCGTTAAGTCTTTCCACGTGCCGGCTACGCCGCGCACGTCGGCCTGGCCGCCCAGCTTCCCTTCGGTGCCCACTTCGCGAGCCACGCGCGTGACTTCGGCGGCGAAGGAGCTGAGCTGATCGACCATCGTATTGATCACGTTCTTGATCTGCAGAATCTCGCCGCGGACGTCGACGGTGATCTTCTGCGTCAGGTCGCCCGTGGCGATGGCGGTGGCCACCTTCGACACGTCACGCAACTGCACGGTCAGGTTGCCGGCCATCGAATTGACGCTATCGGTCAGGTCTTTCCATGTGCCGGCCACGCCACGCACATCGGCCTGGCCACCAAGTTTCCCTTCGGTGCCCACTTCGCGGGCCACGCGGGTCACTTCGGCGGCGAAGGAGCTGAGCTGATCGACCATCGTATTAACCGTGTTCTTCAGCTCGAGGATTTCGCCTTTTACATCGACCGTGATCTTGCGCGAGAGATCGCCGGCGGCCACGGCCTTGGTCACCTCGGCGATGTTGCGCACCTGGCTGGTCAGGTTGCCGGCCATCAGGTTCACGTTGTCCGTGAGATCTTTCCAGGTACCGGCCGCACCCGGGACGTCGGCCTGGCCACCAAGTTTCCCTTCGGTGCCCACTTCGCGGGCCACGCGCGTCACTTCTGAGGCGAACGAGCGGAGCTGATCGACCATCGCGTTGATCGTGTCTTTCAGCTCCAGAATTTCTCCCTTCACATCGACGGTGATTTTCTTGGAGAGGTCGCCGTTGGCCACGGCCGTGGTGACGGCCGCGATGTTGCGCACCTGGGCCGTGAGATTGCCGGCCATGAAGTTCACACTGTCGGTGAGGTCCTTCCAAGTTCCGGCCACCCCTTTCACGTCAGCCTGACCGCCGAGTTTGCCCTCCGTACCCACTTCGCGGGCCACGCGGGTCACTTCGGCGGCGAAGGAGCTGAGCTGATCGACCATCGTATTGACCGTGTTCTTCAGCTCGAGAATTTCGCCTTTCACGTCGACCGTGATCTTGCGCGAGAGGTCGCCCGCGGCCACGGCTTTCGTCACGTCGGCGATGTTGCGCACCTGGCTGGTGAGGTTACCCGCCATGAAGTTCACGTTGTCGGTGAGATCTTTCCAGGTGCCGGCGACGCCGGGGACGTCGGCCTGGCCGCCGAGTTTGCCTTCGGTGCCCACCTCGCGGGCCACGCGCGTCACCTCCGAAGCGAACGAGCGGAGCTGATCGACCATCGTATTGATGGTGTTTTTCAACTCGAGAATCTCGCCTTTCACGTCGACCGTGATTTTTTTGGAAAGATCGCCGTTGGCCACGGCCGTGGTCACGGCGGCGATGTTGCGCACCTGGGCCGTGAGGTTACCGGCCATCGAGTTCACACTGTCAGTGAGGTCTTTCCAGGTGCCAGCCACGCCCTTCACCTTCGCCTGGCCGCCTAGTTTCCCTTCGTTCCCTACTTCACGTGCCACGCGCGTCACTTCGCTGGCGAACGAGCTGAGCTGCTCGACCATCGTGTTCACTGTCTTGGCCGTGCGCAAGAACTCTCCCTTGAGCGGGCGGCCTTCGGTCTCCATGGCCATCGTCTGCGAGAGATCGCCTTTGGCCACCGCACCGATCACGCGGGCCATTTCGGTCGTCGGATAGACCAGGTCGCCGATGAGCGCATTGACGGAATTGATCGAATCCGCCCAGGCACCGCTCAACGAACCGATGCTGGATCGCTGCGAGAGCCGTCCTTCCTTGCCCACGACGCGGCTGAGCCTCTCGAGCTCATTGGCCATGCGCTGATTCAACTCGATCACGTCGTTGAATGTGTCGGCGATCTTGCCGTCGATGCCGGTGAGGTCCGACGGCAGGCGCGCACGGAAATCCCCTTTCTTGAGGGCCGTAAGAGCGGCCAACAGTTTCCGCTTGTCGAGCCCATCGTCGTCGACCTTGTGCCCGTTGTTCCCATTGGTTTCAGCCGCGAGGGGCTGATCAACCTGCCCGTTGGCTTCCTTGTCGCTTGAGCGAGGCGTACGGCGTTGAGGCTTCTTACCGTTGCCTAGAGTGCCCGCCGCAGACAAATTCTTATCTCCAGCGACCGTCGCCATGTTTGGCCTCAATTACCGTAAAGGTTTGGGAGGGTTGGGCTTAAGCCGAAAAACAAAAAAGCTCCGCAGCGCCACACGGCGCCGGGAGCTGTCATAGCACTGATCTCAAAAAATGCCCGTCTTGAGCAGTATTCGCCGAGACAGTCTAGGCCGGAAAACTCCCCAATGTCAACTGACTTGCGCCGATTTGAACGCTCGACACGGATAAGCCGCGCGCAGATTTGAGCCTTGTGCGGTACGTTATAATAGGTGGTTGTATAGGAAGGGAATTTGACGGCTCTCGCCGCCCCAGCGTTCAAGCGAGCGGTAAGGACGCCGCACCCGACGGGCCATGGCACGGAATCAACTGAGGCTTCGGAGTGACGACCCCAGAATCTTCGGCGGAACCTTCTCCCTCGTTTGACGCGCTCCCTGTGGCGGGTAGCGGCGACGCCTCGCGGCTGATGGACAGCACGTCGACCGACCGCGTGGCCGATCTGATCAACTTGATCAAGGAATCGGCCGACAAGCTGCAGCAGGACCAGACGAGCCGTGGCGACTTGAAGATCCTCAGCCGTGCGCTGCGCGAGCTGCGATACGCCTTCAAAGTCTTCTCGCCCTACCGCGCTCGTCGCAAGGTGACCGTGTTCGGGTCGGCCCGCACGCGACCCGAAGACCCCGCCTTCCAGCAGGCGGTCGCCTTCGGCAAGGCGATGGCCGAGGCCCGTTGGCTGGTCGTAACCGGGGCCGCCAGCGGCATCATGGAGGCGGGACACCTCGGCGCGGGGCGCGAGAACTCGATGGGGCTCAATATCATGCTCCCCTTTGAGCAGGAAGCCAACCCGGTCATCGCGGGCGATCCGAAGCTCGTGCACATGAAGTATTTCTTCACCCGCAAACTCATGTTCGTCAAAGAGTGCGACGCCGTCTGCCTGCTGCCGGGCGGGTTCGGCACGCTCGACGAGGGCCTGGAGGTGCTCACCCTCTTACAGACGGGCAAGCGCGACATGGTGCCCGTGGTCTTTCTGGACCAGCCCGGCGGCGATTTCTGGTCGGCCTGGCAGGAGTTTGTGCTCGACCGCCTGCTGGGCCGCGCCATGATCTCGCCAGAGGATCTGTCGCTCTATAAGCTCACCGACCAGATTGACGTGGCGGTGGCCGAGATCCTGGACTTCTATCGTGTCTACCACAGCATGCGCTACGTCCGTAATAAGCTCGTGCTGCGGCTGCAATCGGCTCCCAGCGAACAGTTGCTGGCCGCGATTCACGCAGAGTTTGGCGACATCGTGCACGACGGCCGGTTCGTCGTTGGCGGCCCCTTGCCCGAGGAACAAGACGAACCGGCCTTAGCTCAGTTGCCCCGGTTGGTGATGCGATTCAACCGGCGCAACCTCGGCCGGCTGCGGAAACTGATCGATTGCCTCAACCGAGGGAGTGTGGAGGGCCTGAACTGAGCGGCGTTTTAACTTAACCGATAGCCAAGGACGCCCGCGGGAATTCCAGAATCTCCGTCACGGAAAGGCGTATTCCGGGTTATCGGGGTCAAAGTCGGTGTCGGTGAGTCCGACGTCGAACTGCAAGTCGTAGTAGGAATACGTCTCGCTCAATGAGGGCTTCTCGCCTTCGGGCGGCCACTCGTATGCCTCGTAATGGACCGGAACGTCCCAGTCGCGGTCGATCACGATGCGGGCCGTCGCCAGGCGGAAATCGCCGACCGGACGGGGGCTGGAGATCTCGACCTGCGTGCAGGGCCGCTCGGCAAACTCGCTCTCTTTGATCTCGACCGTGCTGTCGCGGAAGAGTTCCTTGCGGCTGCCTAAATCGATCAGCTTCTTGACCAGGTTTTTCAGCCCCACGTCCTTGATCGTGTAGCGGTTGCCGCGTTTGGCAATCATGCCTGCGGGATCCAGGCTGACTCGCCCGATGAGGCTGCTTCCCAAGCCGACGGTGTGCGCGATCAGGTTGCCGTCGTTGCGTCCATCAACATAAATCACTTCCTGCCCGGCCGATGAGGCGGGCTCGATGACGCGGAGATAGACGCTGAAGGGTTGGTGTCGCACCTTCATGGCGTCGCGCTCTTCCGCGAGCTCACCGCCGATCAATTCGCGCTTGGTGAAAAGGCCCGTGTAGTCCTTCACTTTTTCGAGCGTCTCAAGCGAGTGCTTCGCCAGGCCCAACGCACGATCGAGGTCCGTGAGCCCCGCCGACGGTGGTTCTAAGTCTCCCTTTGCAGGCCCCACGGTGCGGGTCTGGTTTGCCACGCGGGTGTCCTCGACCGTGCGCTCGTTCCTTGTCGAGCGGGCATCGCTTTCCACCTGCGTCCTGTCGCCCCCGGCGTCCTCAGATGCCTCGGCCGCCGTGCGACCGCCCGACGGGGCGCCGCAGCCGGCGACTAACGTCAGACAAGCGGCGAACGCTGCGCACGCCAGCCAGCCCTTTCTCAGGCCGTCAAAACGGAACTTCATGGCTTTCACCAAAAACCCTTCTCCAATCCAGCGCCCCGCCGCGTCTTCCTTGCAACTACCATACCTGATTTACCTCAGGGCCACACGAGAACTCTCTCTGCTTGCTATGATGCCAAGATGGATAAACGAGTTCTGCTGGCCGGGCTGTTTCACGAAACACACACCTTTCTCGACGGGCGCACCACGCTCGACGATTTTCAAATCCGCCATGACAAAGAGTTGCTCGCCGCCGCCGGCGACGGATCGCCTCTGGCGGGGGTACTCGAATCGGCCGATGCCTACGATTGGGCGCTTATTCCGACGGTCGACTATCGCGCCGTCCCCGGTCCGACGGTCGACCACGCCGTGCTGGAGCGATTCTGGCAAGATTTTGTCGCCATCGCCGAGCCGGCCCTTGCGCGGGGGATCGACGGCATTTATCTCGTGCTGCACGGCGGAATGGTGACGAACTCCTGTCTGGATGTCGAGGGCGATTTGCTGGCGAGGATTCGCGGCCTGCCCGGCGCCGCCAACGTGCCGCTTTGCGGCGTGGTCGATTTGCACGCCAATTTCACGGAGCAAATGGCCCGCTGGTCCAACGGCCTGATCGCCTACCGCGAAAACCCGCACGCCGATGCGCGGCGTGCCGCCGCCGACGCGGCCGAACTCTTGAACCGGCTGATGCGCTCTGGCGAACGGCCGGCAACCGTTTGGGAGCACCCCCCCCTGATGTGGCCGCCCACGGGAACCAGCACCGCAGACAATCCGATGTCGACGCTGGAAGCCGCGGCGCGCAACCTGGAGGTTGACGAACCCCATTTCCTGGCGGTGAACGTGTTCGCCGGATTCTCGTTTGCCGACATGCCTGATACGGGTGTCAGCTTCACCGCCGTGACTCTGGGCGACCCCGAGGAGGCACACACGCAACTGCGCCATTTGAGCCGCTGGGCCGTCGATCATCAAGAGCAGGGGAACCGCATCGAGGCGCCGCTCGCCGAGGTCTTGCCGAGGCTGGTTGAGCACGACCGAGGCCCTGTCCTGCTGGTGGAACCCTCCGATAACATCGGGGCCGGCGCGCCGGGCGACGGCACGGCCATCTTGCGGGCGCTCGTGGAACACAAGATCGGCCCGGCTGCGGTCGCCGTTTGCGATCCGCAGTCGGTCGCCAGGCTGGCGAGTGTGCCGATCGGAGGACGCACGACGCTGGAGATCGGCGGCAAGGGGCATCCCCTTTCCGGTCCCCCTTTCACCGCGGAAGTCGAGCTCATCTCCCGCAGCGACGGACGGTTCAGGCTCGAAGATCCGCAAAGCCATCTGGCCTCGATGTCGGGCGTCCGCTTCGATATGGGCGCGTCGGCGGTGGTGCGGCGTGACAGAGTGACGATCCTGCTCACCAGTCACCGCACGCCTCCGTTTGATCTGGGGCAATGGAGGAGCCAGGGAGTTGCCCCCGAAACGATGTTCGTCATCGGCGTGAAGGCGGCGGTCGCACACCGCCGTGCCTACGATCCGATTGCTGTAGCAAGCTATCTGGTGGGAACGCCCGGCCCATGTTCGAGCGATTTGCGCTCGCTGCCTTACCGCCACGTGCGGCGGCCGATCTTTCCGCTGGACTAGTTTGCCGGCAATCGGTGGAATAGATCAAGGATGTGATCCAGCCCGAGTGGATCATTCATCTCTTTTCGGTTCGACCGAGTCTTCCGGAATGTCGAAGCCGTCGTCTTCGTCGTCCCCCCAGAATTCGGACTCTTCTAGCATCTCGTGCAGTGACAATCGAACTCGCCTTTTGTTGGGTCCAGCGGCGCATCCTTCGTTACGAGGCGTGAATCATCGATGCGCAGGACGATTTCGCCGGGCAACATCGGCAGGGACGCGAACAGGCCCGTTCCATGAATCGTTGATTCGGCCGTATAAACGCGAGCCAAGAAGTCCTCAACTGGCTTCGGGTTGACCGCTGAGATCGCCAAGCTCTGCTCGAAGACGCTGCAAGACGCGCGCTTTGGCGACGCGCACGGCGCCGGATGTCATCAAAAGCTCCGCCGCGACCTCGGGCGCAGATAGGCCGTCGACCGTCGTTCGCCAGAAAGCCTGCCAGGTGCGCTCGGCGAAATCGCGACGGATGAGATCGAGTGCCCGATGGAAAAGGAGCATCTCTTCCTTTGGATCGTCGGCGGAGCTCTCGATCGGCCCGGCCGCCGCCTCGGCCAGCCGCCGCTGAGCCTCCGTTCCTCCGATACCGGCCGGTTCCCGGCCCAAGCGACGAAAGTGGTCGACGACCTTGTGACGGGTGATGACGCGCAGCCAACCACGAAACGTGTCGTGCGCCCGTTGCTTGCGAAATTCGCCGACGTGGGCGAATACCGATTTGAATACCTCCTGCACCACGTCGGCCAGGTCGTGGCTTTCTAATCCCCAGCGCCGGCACCAGTGCTGGACGAGCGGACCGTAGAGTTTGAGCAACCGATTCCACGCCGCCTGATCGTCACCTTTGATCTGACCGATGAGCGTCGCCGACGTCGCCAACGAAGATCGAATCGCCTGGGACGACGACGAATCGGAGGGCGAATCATGCATGGCAGGCGCGGGATGCGGCTTGATCGACCGGCTCGTAACGCTTTCGCGTTCTCTCAGATAGAGCCTATTGCCGGGCCGCGTGGGGTGCAATAATAGATTCCGTTCCCGGCGAAGGGGGGAAAGGTGACCACCTCCAACTGTCCGCCGATTTCGACGCTGCGTCAATTCGCCGTCGGCGATGTTGTCGAAGGCGAGTTTGGCGGTCTGGCACAACACATCGAGACATGCCCGGAGTGTGGGCGCGCGCTCGACCAGCTCTTTGACGACGGCGATCAGGTCGTTCTGCAGCTTCGCCGGCTTGGTGCGGTCGCTGGGCACACGAGCGAAGAGAATTCTCCCGCGTCCCTTTCGAGCAACTGCTCCGAGCTGCCACGTCGGCTGGGCAAGTTCGAGTTGCTGGAAGAGCTAGGATCGGGGTCGTTCGGCGTCGTCTTCCGTGCCCGCGACACCGAACTCGATCGTCTGGTGGCCATCAAGCTCTTGCGGGCCGGACGCCTGGCAAGCCGAGCCGACCTGGATCGCTTTTTGCGCGAGGCTCGCAGCGCCGCCCAGCTCAAGCATCCGGGCATCGTTTCGCTCTATGAGATTGGCCAGACCGATGAGGGCGTTTCTTATCTGATCGAGGAATTCGTCGAGGGGATGACTCTGGCCGGCCGTTTGGAAAAGGGCCGCTATGCGCCGCGTGAGGCAGCCGAGTTGGTGGGGAACGTGGCCGACGCGCTCGACTATGCCCACCGCCACGGGGTGATTCATCGTGATATCAAGCCGTCGAACATCTTGCTCGACGATCGCGGCGCTCCGCACCTGATGGATTTCGGGCTCGCCAAGCGGGAGATCGACGACAAGCCAGTCACGCCCGAAGGGGAAGTGCTCGGCACACCTGCCTATCTGTCGCCCGAACAGGCCGAGGGGGGCCGCATCGACTCGCGCTGCGACGTCTATAGCCTGGGTGTGGTCCTGTACGAGGCTCTGACCGGCGAGCGGCCCTTTCGCGGCAACCGGCGAATGTTGTTGCTGCAGGTGCTCGAAGACGAGCCCCGCCCTCCGCGGCGGCTCAACGACCGCATCCCGCGCGACCTGGAAACGATCTGCCTGCGGGCGATGGCCAAGTCTCCCGCCAAGCGCTATCAGACAGCGGGGGAATTGGCCGACGATCTGCGACGTTACCTGCGCGGAGACGCCATCCTCGCGAGGCCGAGGAGCGTCGGGGAAAGATTGAAACATTGGTGCCGCCGCAACCCCTTGGCGGCCAGCCTGCTTATGGCGGTAAGCGTCGGGTCGGTCGCCGGGCTGTGGCATCTCTCGACGCTTTCCTCACAGCTCGTGCGCTCGTCGGCGCTCGATAGCGCGGCGCAAGTCTCGGAGATGCTGGTCATCGTCAACGAAGATTACTCGAAGATCGTCGACCGATTGTACCCGCAACAAATCGAAGTGACGCACGATTACGTGGGCAAGCCGAAGGCGATCCCTTTACCGGCGACGCTGACGATCGACCTGGGCAACCATATTAGCCAGAAGAGCGCTTCGGGAATGCGCGTGCGGCTGTACAGCGACCACCCCTTCCGCACGCGCAAAGACGGCGGGCCGAAAGACGCCTTCGAGCGAGAGGCCTTGCGACGGCTGGTGAACAATCCCGACGAGCCGTTCTGGAGCTTCGAGGAAGTCGACGACCGCCCTTCGCTACGCTACGCCACCGCCCGCCGGATGGAACAGACGTGCGTCCGCTGCCATAACACGCACCCCGATAGCCCGAAAAAAGACTGGCAAGTCGGCGACGTTCCAGGCGTGCTCGAAATCGTCCGCCCACTTGACAAGGACGTGGAACGGGCTCGCCAGGGCTTGCGGGGCACATTTGTGTTGATCACAGGCATCTGTGGATCGCTTTTGAGTCTCTCCGCCGTGGTGCTGGTGACCGGAAATCGCAGGCGGCGTCGCGTGCCAAGGGAGGTTTCGCCGTATGGCGTGTAACGCCCATCCGTTAGTTGTGTTAGAAGAAGTCAATCGGCCGGAACGGACAATCCCCCTTTTCTAAGGAGCATGACGATGCGGCGCAACAATCGACGTGAGTTTCTGGCGGGCGTGGGGCGCGGCATGCTCATCGCAGGCGTGGGTTACGCCACGGCGGTGGAACTTGAGCTGGCGCCGGTGCTGGCCGACGAATCCGAGGGCCGCTTGTCGTTCGGGCAGCTTGAGCCGTTGGTCGCCCTGATGCAGGAGACGCCGCCCGAACGGCTTTTGCCGATCATCGTCGAGCGCTACCAATCGGGGACCGACTTGCGCGAGTTGGTGGCGGCCGCGGCACTGGCCAACGCGCGTTCGTTCGGGGGAGAAGACTACGTCGGTTTCCACACGTTCATGGCCATGTTGCCGGCCTACCACATGGCCGGGGAGTTGCCCGGCGAGCGCCGTCTGTTGCCCGTGCTCAAGGTCCTCTATCGCAACGCGAGTCGATTGCAGGAGGCCGACGGTCGGCACAACGAAACGCTGCATGTCGTGAAGCCTGCTGCTTCCGCCGAAACCACGTCCGTCGCCGACGCGCTGCGAGATGCGATTCACCGCCGCGACGCTAGCCGGGCGGATGGACTACTCGCCGCCGCGGCGGCGCGCGGAGCCGACGAGGCCTTCAACACCCTGATGATGACGGTCGAGGAGAGCCCGGAGGTTCACCGCATCGTGTTGGCCTACCGGACGTACGACATGTTAAGCCTCGTGGGCCAGGAGCAGGCCGAGACGATGCTGCGGCAGTCGGTCCACTATTGCGTGAAGAATGAAGAATGGTCCGCCAAACATCCGCTGCCCCGCACCCTGTTGCCCAAGCTGCTCGATCAGTACGGCCTGCTAAGCAAGCCTTGCGGGACGCGGCCTGCCGACGACGCCTGGATCGACCAGATGAGTCAGACGATCTTCAACTCCACGACCGAGCAGGCGGCCGATGCGGTCGCCGCCGCACTTGCCGAAGGGATGTCGCCGGAAGCGATCGGTGAGGCGATTTCGGTCGCCGCTAATCAGCTCGTGCTGCGCGACGCGGGTCGGCGCGAGCGCGAAGTACAACCCTACAAACCGCTGGGGAGCGTCCACGGCGACTCGATCGGCGTTCACGCCTGCGACTCGGCCAACGCCTGGCGGAACATCGCCATGGTGAGCAACCACCGCAACCAGGTGGCCAGCCTGATCATGGCCGGCTACCAGGTGGCCCGCGACCGGATCGAACGCGGCGGAAACTTTTTGGAGTGGAAGCCGCGGCCTTACGCCGAGCAGCTCGACGCGATTACGGCCCAGAGCCCCGACGAACTGCTCAAGGAACTTGACGGCGCGATTCGAGAGCAGAACCAGGACCGCGCTTGCGCTCTGGTGCACCGCTACGGCACGCTGCAATTCGAGCCGCGCCCGGTGTTCGACTTGCTGCTGAAATACGCCATCAGCGAGGACGGGGCACTGCACGCCGAGAAGTACTATCGCACCACCAGCGACGAGTTCGCCCACACGCGCCCAAGCCTACGCTGGCGGCAGTTGGTGGCGCTCGCCCGCGTCACCGCCAGCGAATACGGCAAGCCGGCGCCGGGCTACGCCCAGGCTTGCGAACTGCTGCGGGTATAGCAGAGAGCTTTGCCGGTGCACAGTTTATTTCGACGTTAGGGTGCGGATCCTATCGTCGACGACCGCGAAGGGACGTGTTTCGGTCGCTTCCGCACGGTGGCACCTATTCACCAGTGGGGGCGGCGTCGAATGCCGGTCAGAAAGTAGCATTCGGCTCGTTTGGGTTGCCGCCTCGCGGTCGCCGTTGGCTCCCGGCTAACAACCATGAACCGCGTCGAACTCGAAACTCCCGAACTGGAAACGGCCCTAGCATGCCTTGACTAGCCACGGCGACGGTTCGGGCCTACTTGCAGCGGCCAGTCGGCCGGTTAAAGTGAAGCGCAGAGTCGCGACCGGCTCTCACTTTTCAGGTCTCCTAAAAGTTTCTTGGCGCCTCACGTGCCAGCTCTTAAAGGCGGAGCCTCGCATGTCGCTCGAACCTTGCCGCCACCCGAAGCCCTCCGAAGGCATGATCACCGTCGATGCCGACGGCCGTATCGAATCGCTGAGCGCCTCGGTGGCGGCCCTTTTTGGGTACACCCTCGAAGAACTCTCCGGGCAACCGGTCGGCGTGGTGCTTCCCGGCCTCACCAGCGGCAGTTTCGCCAGCCGGTTGACTCCCTATTTGCAGCCGCGTAACGGCGAGAACGTGCGGCGGCTGCAAGGCCGGCGGAAGACGGGTGGGCCGGTCGATGTGGAACTCACCGCGGTTGATAACCAGGTGGGCGACCGACGATGGTTTACGCTGCTGGTGCGGGCCTTGCCGGCGCGCCCGCGCGCCGCGCTGGGTGCAGAGTGCGATCTGCTGGAAGTGCTGATGGACAACCTCCCCGAGGCGATTTACTTCAAGGATACCGCCAGCCGCTTCATTCAGATCAGCCGGTCCCTCGCTCGGCGATTCAACCTGTCGAATCCCGATGAGGCTCGTGGTCGGACCGATTTCGATTTCTTCGGCGAGGAGCACGCTCGACAGGCCTACCAGAACGAACAAGAGATGATCGCCAGCGGCCAGCCGGTGATCGACCTGGAAGAAAAGGAAAACTGGCCCGACGGCCGCGTGACCTGGGCCTCGACGACCAAGATGCCGTTGCTCGACGGCTCCGGCCGCGTGGTCGGCACGTTTGGAATCTCGCACGACATCACCGATCGCAAGCGGGTCGAGGAGGCGCTCGAAGGGTTGAGCCGGTTCCTGGATACGGTCCTCGACGAACTGCCCATCATGCTCTTCGTCAAGGACGCCGAGCACCTCCGCATGCAGCGGCTGAACAAGGCGGGTGAGCGGCTGCTCGGTTTTTCTCGCCAGGAGCTGATCGGCAAAAGCGACTACGACCTGTTCCCCGCCGCGGAAGCCGATTTCTTCCTGGCCAAGGACCGCGACGTGTTGCGCGGCGGCCGCATGGTCGATATTCCCGAAGAAGTGATTCAGACCCGCTTCGGTGAACGCATTCTCCACACGCGCAAAATCCCCATCTTCGACGAAAAAGGCCAGGCGACGCACCTGGTAGGCATCTCCGAAGACATCACGGCCGCCAAGCAGGCCGAAGAGGAACTGCGCCGGGCGAAGCAGGCTGCGGAAGAAGCGAGCCGGGCCAAGAGCGAGTTTCTGGCGAACGTCAGCCACGAGATTCGCACGCCGATGAACGGCATCATTGGCATGACCGAGTTGGCGCTCGATACCGAGCTGACGTCGCAGCAGCGAGAGTTCCTGTCGATGGTCCGGGACTCGGCAGATAGCCTGCTTTCGGTGATTAACGACATCCTCGATTTCTCCAAGATCGAGGCCGGCAAACTGGACCTCGAATCGCAGGCCTTCGCGTTGCGCGACACGCTGGGTGACACGATGAAGACTCTCGCCCTGCGGGCCCACAAGAAGGGCCTGGAACTTGCCTGCCAGGTGCTGGCCGACGTGCCCGACGGCGTCGTGGGCGACGCCGCGCGGCTCAGACAGGTGGTGGTCAACATCGTGGGCAACGCCATCAAGTTCACCGATTCGGGCGAGGTGGTGATGCGGGTGGAGCGCGAGGCAAGCAAGACCCGAGAGGGCAGAGCTCCCGGCGACGTCGGCCTGCACTTTACGGTGCGGGACACGGGAATCGGCATTCCGATGGACAAACAGCAAGCCATTTTCGCCCCGTTCGTCCAGGCCGACGGGTCGACGACACGGCGCTTCGGCGGTACGGGCTTGGGCCTGGCGATTTCGGCTCGGCTTGTGGAACTGATGGGGGGCCGTATCTGGGTCGAGAGCGAGCCGGGGCAGGGGAGCGTTTTCCACTTCACCGCGCGGCTGGACCTGGCCACGACGCCGCCCGTCAGCGTCATACCCTCCCAACCGGTCAACTTGCAGGACCTGCCGGTGCTGGTGGTCGACGACAACGCCACCAATCGCCGCATCCTGGAAGAGATGCTCATCAACTGGCACATGAGGCCCACGGTGGTGGCCGGAGCGGCCGAAGCCCTGGCGGCGATGGAACGGGCATGCGCCTCCGGCGATCCGTACCCCTTGGTGCTGGTCGACGCCCAGATGCCGGGGACCGACGGTTATGAGCTGGCCCGCCAGATCAACGACAACCTGCAGTACGCCGGGGCGACGATCATGATGCTGTCGTCGTCCGACGCCATGTCGCGCGACCCCAAGCCACGGCTGGCCGCGTCGCTGATGAAGCCGATCAAACAGTCGGAGTTGTTCGACGCCATCATGACCTCGCTGGGCGTTTCGCTACGTCGAGAAGAGAAAGAACCGGCGGTCGCGCCGCCCCCCTGCCGCACGCTGCGCGTCCTGCTCGCCGAGGACAACGCGGTGAACCAGAAGTTCGTGGTCCACGTTCTGGAAAAGCGCGGCCACCGCGTGTGCGTCGCCGGCAACGGCCGCGAAGCGCTCGCGGCCATCGAGCGGAACGTTTTCGATCTGGCACTCATGGACGTGCAAATGCCCGAGATGGGCGGTTTTGAGGCGACCGCCGAAATCCGTCGCCGCGAGCGTCTTAGCGGCACACACCTGCCGGTAATCGCCATGACGGCGCACGCCATGAAGGGGGACCGCGAGCGCTGCCTGGAAGCCGGGATGGACGACTACATTTCCAAGCCGATTCAGGCGAGTCGGTTGTTTGAACTGATTGAGCGTGTTGTCGGTGAGGAGTCTGCTGGAGTTGCCGGTGGGCCTAACAACGGCGACGCGTTCAGCATTCAACGGGCTTACGATCGCGTGGGGGGCGACGAAGAGCTGTTGCATGACCTAGTCCGCGTCTTCGTCGACGAGTGGCCCCGCTGGCGGCATGGCCTGACCGACGCCATCGCTCGCGGCGACTTAGATGAGGTCCGCAGGCTCGCTCACACGGTCAAAGGCGCGCTCGGGCACTTCGGCCTGCCCAGCGCCGAGAGCGCGGCCTTGCGACTGGAGACGCTGCCCGTCGAGTGCGAAGTTTCCCACGCCGACCAGGTCTTTGCTGAACTCGCCGCGGAAATCGAGCGAGTCATGCCGGAGCTGGAAGCGATCGCGCGGAGACCCGTTTCCTCTCTCCCTCTGGGAGACGGTTAACGGCGCACGGGAGTGTGCCTGCTACTTTTCCTCCGTGAAGCGCCGGGCCGCTCAGGGTTGGCGGCACGTGACGCAATACATGCCCCACACAGCCGGCACGTCGCGCGTATCGAGCGACGCCAGCAGCCGTTTGTCGCGCTCGATTTCCGCGGCTGTCATGATGCCGAGCGACTCGTATCGATCTCGGATCTCATCGTAGTAGAGAAGCATGTTCTCGATACCACCGGCATCCATCGGACACTCGAACCATTCGCCAACCACGTCTTCGTAGCCAGCCTCTTCCAGGGTGCGCTCGAGCGTCGCCCCGATCGCGGGCGCGAGCCCGCATGCCTGGTAGTAGCGGCTGATTCCCTCCGCCCAACGGCGAAACACGGCCAGCTCCGTCCGGCCGTTGTTTTCCAGCCGAGCGAGCCGGCCGAGCAAGGCTCGAAACTCCGGTTCGATGAAGCCAACCCGTGCACCCGATGGCAACCCACCTCGCAGCTTCCCCAGCAACACTTCGGGGAAGGCCAGGTGGTGCAAGACCGTGCGGCCGACAACGACGTCGGCCGACGCGAGCCAGGCCTGCAGGTCGCTGATGTCGCCGAGCATCAACTCGACTCGCGCATCGCTAATCCCCTGGACGTATTGTGCGACCTGGTCGAGCAACCCTTGAGTCTTGTCGACGCCGATCAGGCTTCCGCCGCCGCCGAGCCGGCGGAGAATTCGGCGCGAAAAACTCCCCGCGCCGATGCCGAGCTCGACGACTCGGTCGCTCGTTTGCAGGCACAAGCGGTCGAGCAGCCGTTCCGAGATGGCGGCGAATTGGGCGTCTTGCACTTCAAGCCGCCGAGCCGCATCGGCCGAAGCCCCCAGCGCATAAGCCGACGGTGCCGTTTTCGCCTGCCGCTCATTGCTCGTGATCGTCATTCCAGCCTCTCTCGATGTGGATGTGCGATTCCATGCTATACTGCTGACCGGCCCTCATCCACCGGAGACCACACCATGCCCCAGCCGTTGCCGATCCGATCCCTGCATCACGTGGCCCGCGTTACCAGGCAGCTCGAAGCGAGCCGCGCTTTTTATCGGGATGTGCTGGGCTTCCGCGAATTGCCTCGACCGCAGCTCGGTTTTCCTGGCGCATGGCTCTTTAATTACGGCATCCAGATTCACCTTATTGTCAACGACGCGCCGGAGAATCCCCGCGATCTGATTGAAACCCGCGACAACCATCTGGCGTTCTATCTGGACGACGTCGACGTGGTCGAGCGGCTGCTCGACGAGCATCGCGTTCCTTACCGGGTTAACCTGCAGAAAGAGACGAACATCAAGCAGATCTTCTTCCGCGACCCGGACGGCCATCATGTCGAGGTGGCGCGGTATCCGCAGGTGTAGATTCGCCTTCTTTCTCATTTTTCGCAATCGCCCTATTTTTTCGGGCGATGGGCGATTTTTCCCTTCTTCGCGCCGCGAGCGAAATTCGCTACAAGTTCGCGGCTTCCGCTGCCGATTAGAGTGGCGATTTGGAAGCACGTGCACCGAGGCCGGGAAACCCGCTGCAAACTGGACGGCGTGATACGCACCTGTGCGTAACGTTTGTCTTTTTTTGCGGCGGTCGGACGATATGAGCAATGCACCGCCGCACAACGGCCGCCCCTCTGGCGCCGCTCCACCACCGAACGAGGTTCGTCCGTCGCCGCCGGACCACGAACTGACGCTACTCATTCCTTCGTATGACGAGGAACGCCGATTGCCGGCGACACTGGCGGGCGTGGCGTCCTTTCTTGACGACTGGGGTATCGATTATCGCGTAGTCGTCGTGGATGACGGCAGCCGCGATCGCACAGCTAGCGTGAGCGAGCGATTCGGCGGGCGATTCTCGACGCTGCGGCTTGACACCCACGCGGGCAAGGGGGCGGCGGTGCGGCAGGGAATGCTGGCCGCGACGGGACGGATTGTGGCTTTCACCGACGCGGACCTTCCTTACGACCTGAGTGCGCTGCAAACCGGTTGCCATTGGATCCATCGGGGCGATTGCCAGGTGGTGTTCGGCGCGCGTGACTTGATCGGCGCCACGTGCCACGTCCGTCGCAAGCTTTCACGGATCGTGGCAAGTGCGGCGTTCCGGCAACTGGTTCGGCTGAGCGTCTCGAAGGAGGTGAGCGATACGCAGTGCGGGCTGAAAATCTTCAGCCGGACCGCGGCGACGGAGATCTTCTCCCGAACGACGCTTGACGGCTTTGCCTTTGACGCGGAGGTGGTCCTCCTCTGCCATCGTCTGCAGCTTCCGTTTCGGCGTGTCGCGGTGCGGCTGATCAACGAATACTCGTCGACGCTCTCCGTTTCACGGCACGGCTGGCAAATGCTGCGCGACGTGGCGATGCTCGCCCTGCGAGACCAGCTCGCCGGCCGGGTTGTGCCTCCCGTCCGCACGCCCCGCCACGAGCTCCTCGTGTCTCCTGAGCCGCGAAAGGCCGCTTGATGTCGGTCGCTCGCCGCTTGAACCTGATCCGAGTCAAGATCGATTGGCCGAGTGCCGCTCGCAACGTCTGGCTCGGTGCGATCCTGGGGCTGGCGATCCACGCCTTCTGTCTGCCGTTCAGCCATTCGGTTTACGACATCTACGTCGGCGCCGCACGTCGCTGGCTGGCCGGCGAGCCGATCTACGTCCTCGCACGAGATTACTACCGCTACAGTCCGCTGTTCGCGGTCGCGCTCGGGCCTTTGGCCGTCTTGCCCGACGGGGCCAGCGCCGCAGCCTGGAAGATCATCAACTGCGGCGTGTTCGCCTTGGGCCTGCGCGCCTGGGCGTCGCGGTTGAGCCCGCGGCCGTTGTCGGCGAACGAAATTGCCGCGCAGCTCCTGCTCGCGATCCCAGTGGCGCTGCACAGCCTGTACAACGGCCAGGCAAACCTGATGATGTTGGGGTCGCTGCTCTTTGGCATGGCGGCGGCGGGCGAGGGGAAGTGGAATCGGGCGGCGATGTGGATCGCCTGGGCCACCCTCATCAAGGGTTATCCCCTGGCGCTGGCCATGATCCTGGCCGTTCTGTTTCCTCGCCAGTTTGCCGGCCGGTTTTTTGCGTCGCTGGCGGCCGGGCTGCTGTTGCCTTTCGCGACGGCGAGGCCCGCGGTCGTCGTCATGCAATACCAGGGGTGGTGGCATCACCTGCGCGACAGCACCGAGATCATGCGCGAACGGCTGCGGTCGATCGACCAGCTCTTCGTTGTTTGCGGCGATCCGCTTTCGGAACGAACCTTCGCCCTGCTGGGCGCGCTTGCCGGCGCGGCGGTCTTGCTCGTTTGCATTTCGGCCGCACGACGTTGCGCGAGCCGGCGTGACACGGTCTTTTGGGTCTTCCTCTGGTTTTCCTTGTGGGTCCTGCTCTTCGGACCGGCGACCGAGGCCTGCACCTACGTCGTGGCCGCTCCCGCCATCGCCTGGGCGCTCGTCGAGGCCTGGCACCGTCATGCGTGGTGGCCCGAGCGAGGCGTGCTCGTCGCCAGCCTGCTTATGATGGGCCCAATGGTCACCGACCTGTTCGGCAAGCTGATTCGTGATTTCTCGAACGAACACGGCAGTCAACCGGTCGGCGGCTTGCTCCTCTTGGGCTGGTTGATCGTGGAGTGGCGGCGGAGCACGTCGGCCGGCGACGGTGCGGCCGTGTCGTCGACCAACGGGAACAAGGGACCGTGGCAAGCCAAACACGTAGCTGGCGGAGCAGGGAGCGCGGCATGAACCGCCTGCTCTTGCACGCCGACGATTTTGGTTTCAACGAGCCGGTAACGCGTGGCATCATCGACGGGCTGTCGAGGGGGCTGCTCACGGGTACGTCGGTTCTGGCCAACGCCCCGGCTGCCCCGCTGGCGATCGACCTCTGGACGCGCTTGGAGCGGCTTCGGGTCGCCGGCGAGCTACCGTCGGCAGCGATTCGCAACCGTCTCTGCGATGCCGAGTCGCCGTTCGACTTGGGCGTTCACCTCAACTTGACCCAAGGCCGACCGTTGATCGGTTCACGCTACCCCGGGGGCTTGCTCGACCGCGCCGGGCGCTTTTTGTCTCCGGCCCGGCTGTTTCTGAAGCTGGTTCTGGGTGGCCGGCGCTGGCAATCGGCAATCCGAGACGAACTGGCCGAGCAGATCGAGTGGTTGCTCGACCACGGCCTGCGGCCGACGCACCTCAACGGCCATCAATACGTCGAAATGATGCCCGTGGTGCGCGAACTGGTTCCCAATCTGGCGCGGCGGTATGGCATAGGCTCAGTTCGCGTCGCGAGCGAGCCGGGGCACTGGCGCACCAGTCTGCGTCCCGGCCTACGCTTGGCCAACTGCGGAGTATCCGGCGTCAAGTACCATTATGCGGTTCGTTTTCTCCGCCTACTCGACACGGCGAGAATCGATCACGCCGACGCCTATTTCGGGGCTTCGCACGCGGGCCGCATTGATCTGCCGATGATGCGGAGGTTTTTGAGGCTTGCGCGTTCGCACGCGGTCAGTGAAATCGCGTTTCACCCCGGCCAATACTCTAAGGACGAAATCTCTCGCACCGACGACTGGCACGACCCGCTGGCCGAAGCACGTTCCGGCGAGCTGCGTTTGCTCAACTCGCCGGAACTCGCCGAACTGCTGGTAGCCGCGAGCGTTCGGCTCGGCAGGTTGGGCTATCTGGCCACCAGCCACGCGCACGCGGCTTGAGGCTAAGCCAGGCCGTGCGCTGCTCGTTACACCCGCTCGTCGAACGCTAGGCCTGCTGGGCCGGCATCAGCATCAGCCGGGCCTGCGCACCGCTTTCAACCTCCGTCCGATCGAGCGACACGCGGTGGTAGCGGCCGTTGAGCCAGTCGCTGATCTGGTCGGCGTAGTGCGGGCTGGCCGGCTGGCCCGATTCGCTGCCGGCGTCGACGGCCCACATGGCGGCGGGTGAGGCCGACATGTCGACGATCATTCGATAGCCGGCTCCGAGCCTGGCTTGCCAATCGACGTCGCCCCCCGTGTTGCAGACCGTAAGCATATCGCCGTGTACACCGACGGAGGGCTGGTCCAGTAGCTCGCCCAAGTCGCCTCGTCCCGATAAGAAATGCTTCATCTGCATGCGGTGCAGTTCGCCCCATTGCCAGCGGTCAAGCGAGGGGCCGAGCCGCCTGCTGAGCGTTTCTAGTGCGGCGGCGAAAGCTTCGCGAACCGCGGCTTCCCGCCGGCCGGGTGCAAACCAGCCGGCCTGGTCGTCGCGCAACAGGGTCGCCGCCAGTCCGCCCCCCGCAGCCGCCACCAACGAGGACGCCTCCCCAGAAAAGCGGGCGTTCGCGACTTGCTGGCACCAGTGGCCAAAAAAGACGTCGAAGATTGCGGGTGCGGCCGAATCCCTCTCCATGCGGCAATTCCAGCGGCGCAGTTCTTCCACTGCCGCGAGCGAAGCCGTGTCTGGCTCCAGAACGGCTAGAAGATGCGGCACGCACTCGACGGCCCGGAGCGAGAGCACGTCGAGTTGCATCTTTCCCAGGTCGTCGAACGACGTCCGTTCGTTGGCCTCGATCATCTGCCGGATGCGCCGGGCGCGGTATCCGCTGGACCATACGCCGGCCAAGGGATAGGGAAAATCGTCCGCCGCGGGGCGGTTGTTCGCCGTGATGGCATAACCGCGCGCTGGATCGGCCAACCGCGGCATCCCCTCGAACGGAATCAGTCCCTGCCAGTCGTGCTCCGGATCCCAGCCTGGCCGGTAGCCCCGGTTCGGATGTTTGCGGATCGGTATCCGGCCGACCGACTGATAGCCGATGTGCCCGTCGCCGTCACAGAAGACCAGGCTGAACGTCGGCACGTGCCAAGGCCGCGTTGCCTCGCGGAGTTCCTCTGCCGAGCGGACCCGGTCGATCGCCAGCAGGGCTTCCAGCCACCGGCACGGCTCGCTGCCCAGCCAACGAACGGAAACGGGCTCGCCGGTCCGGGTTGGTTCTGGTAACAGTTCGTCGATGATCGGTCCGTGGCTTGACGATCGGATCACTTTGGTCACCGGCCCGACCCCTTTCACCTCGATTGTCTCTTCGCGGTGCCCGGCCGGCTCCCAACGGCCGTCGTAGAAGAAACAGCCTGGATGGGCCGGGTCGGTCTTCTCCTGATACAGGTCGCGCTGGGCACAGATGTTGTTGGTGCAGCCCCAGGCGACTCGTTCGTTGCGGCCGAACATGACGGCGGGCATGCCGCAGTAGGACATTCCCGCCACGCTGAACGAGCCTCCGCAGAGGTGAACTTCGTACCAGCAAGAGACAGCTCCGAAGGCGATGTGCGGATCGCTGGCCAACAGGGGCATGCCGGTCGTCGTGCGAGCGCCGGCGATGACCCAGTTGTTGCTTCCCTGGCACGGCGTCGGATCGCCGCCCGCGTTGGCAAGGACCTCGACTCCGACTCGTGTGGACGGATAGGAGCCGGCTGGCAGGATGCATTCGTCGTCGGCCTCACCTTGCAAGAAGGCCTGGTAGAGGGATCCCTCGCCGAGCGTGCGCCGCACCATTTCGGGCACGGCAAATACGGGCAATCGGCCGGTGAGGTACCAGCGAAACTCCCCCTCGATGGCCAGACAGTCGACCGGCCGCCAAGGCTGCGGGCGATAATCGAGCAGATCGAACTCAATGGGCGGCCGTTCAGCCGAACCTTCGATGACCCGGTTTACGCCCGCCGAAAAGGCCTCGAGCAATCGGCGAGTCTCCGCTGCGGCGGCGGCCCACTCAGCTTGGGCGATTGTCCCCAAATCCATCGTTCGTGCGGTCAGGTCGAGGGGCATAGCCTCCGCCCCCAGAATCTCGCAGAGTCGCCCCCAGGCACGACGGCGCAAGTAATCGAGTTGAAACAGCCGGTCTTGCGCCATGGCCAGGCCGAAGCCGTAAAACAGATCTTCGTCGTTGCCGGCCATAATGTGCGGAATGCCCCGGCCGTCGCGGATGATTTCAACCTTCTCACGGAGATTGGCCGAAGAGGTGCCGTCGGTGACGGGCAACCGGCGTCGAGTTTCGGTCCGCCACCAGGCTTCAAACTCGGCCCGCGTGATCCCTGCGGCGGCGCACAGCGACGCGATCGATTCGCCCGCGCCGAGCCGCCGCAAGATTTCTGCACCGAGCAACTTCATGGCAAAGCACCCTTTGACGAACGACGTATTCGGAATAGTCCGGCCCAACGACTAGAAGTCATCCAGGAAGGATCTGTCAAGGCTTGCCCTGTGGGGTTCGATATCGGGCATGGCCCCCAAAGGGGCAGATTCATCGGTGCCCGGACACGGCTCTTCTAATGACTAACGAGCGTCGCTCGACTCGGGATGGGTGCATAAGGTGATTTGATTTTTAGGCAGCGCAGGCCAGTGGATCCTGGTCGGCAGTCGATCTTCGGTAAAAAGGGGAACCGGGGCGATTGAGGATCCATTGGCTGAGTCGGTCGTCGTCGCCTAAAGCCGCAGCCC
>DASZPH010000063.1:0-1868 GCA_035550375.1 Pirellulales bacterium
GTTGAACCGTTGCTCGTCGACTTCGAGAAAGGCGCCGACCAGCAGGTCCGGCCTAAGCTCTTCGATGGCGAAACGGATGGCCTGGGCGGCATGCGTGAATCGCCTGTAACCCAGTGGTTGACCCCTTAGGGCACGCTTTCGGGTGCCGAACAGTTCAGCCGAGGCATTGTAGTCAAATTCGGCCATCGGATGGGTGATCTCAGAAGGAGCTTGACGTCGCCTGAATGCGGACCATTCAAGCATCACGAACATTATAACCGCAAAAAAGAGCTAATACCAATCATCGGCGGCTCCGGTCATCCCGAGATGGACCCTCTTACCCGCCGGAATTGCTCGCCAGCCACGGAGTAAATGTTGGACAACAAATCGAACGCCCGCGGTGATCCCGCGCTTGCCGGTGTAAGGAGCTTGGCGCAGGCGCTTGCCCGTTACCGTGAACCGCATCATGGCCGCAGTATCGTCGAGATATTGATCACCATCGTGCCGCTGGTTCTCTTGTGGTTGGCGATGTGGTTCGCACTGCACTTCGGCTATGGGCTTTATTTGTTGCTGGCCGTTCCGGCTGCCGGCTTCCTCGTTCGGCTATTCATGATTCAGCACGATTGCGGCCACGGCGCATTCTTCCGGCACCGGCTCGCCAACGACTGGGTCGGCCGCGCCATCAGCGTCCTGACATTGACGCCGTACGATTTCTGGCGCCGGACCCACGCCATGCACCATGCGACGTCGGGTAATCTCGATCGCCGCGGCATGGGCGACATCGATACGCTGACCGTCGACGAGTATCTGTCGCGCTCGCGTTGGGGCCGGCTTCGCTACCGGCTCTACCGTCACCCGCTGGTCATGTTCGGCGTGGGCCCGGCCTACCTGTTTTTTCTGCAGAATCGGCTGCCGGTCGGCTTGATGCGCAGCGGCTGGCGGCCTTGGCTCAGCACCATGGCGACGAATCTCATCATTTGTCTGCTCGCGGCGGGCACGATTTGGGCCGTTGGTATCGTACCGTTCGTGCTCGTGCAGTTGCCCATCGTGCTGATCGGCGCTTCGGTCGGGGTCTGGCTCTTTTATGTGCAGCACCAGTTCGAGGAGACGTTCTGGGCGCGCGACAAGGCCTGGAATGTGCAGACGGCCGGGCTGCACGGCAGTTCCCACTACGATCTTCCACCGATTTTGCGCTGGTTCACCGCAAATATCGGCATTCACCATGTGCATCATCTCTGTAGCCGGATACCGTATTACCGGCTGCCGCGGGTCCTGCGTCAGCACCCGCAGCTCGCGACTTTCAGCCGGCTGACGTTGGTGCAGAGCGTCGCGTGTGTGCGGCTGGTGCTTTGGGACGAAGCGACGCGACGGCTTATCAGCTTCCGCGAACTGCGTGCCATGCTGCGTTCCGGGCTGTTGCCGCAGGCGTGTGCCGCAACCTGACCCTTGGATTATTCGCCGGCCGCTTGGGCGCCTTGTAAACGCCGCGAATCCATCCTACCTATAGCAATCGACATTTGGCCGGACAATCGGGCCGTATCGCCTTCGCTCAATGCCAGGCGCACGTTCAGACGCCATCCAAACATCGAGACGTCGAATTCAAGCCGCGCAGACGCGCGTCTTGGACTTTAGTGCACCTAGCTCAGCGAAAGGAAATCTCTATGACAACGGGCACCGTAAAATTCTACAACGACCAGAAGGGCTTCGGCTTCATTCAACCTGACGACGGCGGCAAGGATGTGTTTGTTCACGCCACCGCCCTCGAGCGCGCCGGAATGCGCGGCTTGGTGGAAGGCCAAAAGGTCTCCTTCGACACGCAGGAAGACCGGCGCACCGGCAAGATCGCGGTCGGCAATATCCAGGCGGCGTAAGCCTCAGGCCGATCCGCT
>DASZPH010000064.1:0-2441 GCA_035550375.1 Pirellulales bacterium
CAGCTCCTTGACCTCGTTGGCCACGACGGCAAAGCCCTTGCCCGCTTCGCCGGCCCGAGCGGCCTCGATCGTGGCGTTCAAGGCCAACAGGTTGGTCTGCTCGGCGATCGACGTGATCACCTTGATGACCTTGCCGATTTCGGCGCTGCTCTCGCCGAGTTTGCTGATCGTGCCGTTGGTCGTTTCGGCGACCGTCACCGCGGTGCTGGCGACTTTGGCCGCGTCGGTGGCGTTCTTGGCGATCTCCTTGATGCTGGCGCTCATCTCCTCGATGCCGGTGGCCACCGTCTGCACGTTTTTGCTGACCTCTTCAGAGGCGGCCGAGACCACGTCGGCCTGGGCCGAGGTCTCGCTGGCGTTAGCGCTCATCTGACCGCTCACCGACGAAAGCTCTTCCGACGAACTGGCGAGAGTCTGGGCGTTCTGAGCGATGTTCGTCACCAGCCCCTTCATCGCCTCCATCTGCTCTTTTTCGCGCTCGGCGTTCTCCTTGATCTGTTGTTCCATCTGCAGCCGGGAGGTAATCACTTCCCAGGTGACCATGGCGCCGATGTAGTTCTTGTCTTTGTCGTAGATGGGGCTCACGAGCAGATCGAGCGTCTCGGGACCGACCTGGATGTTCGTCCGGTGCGGAAGGTTCTTGGGATCACTCAACAACCGCCGCTGATGTTCGGGCCGCTTGTGAAAGACGTCGATCGTCTGGCCGACCATCTGGTCGGCCTTGATCGGCAAATACTGCTGCAGGGCCGAAAGCTGCTTGACCGACGCCGGGTTGACGTATTGAATCTTGAAGTCGCGGTCGGCATACATCACGTTGATGGGCGCGTTTTCCATCATCGAGCTGACGCGCGCCATTTCGAACTCGCGCTGCAGTCGCTCGATGGTCGCCGAAACGAGGCGGCCGACGGCCCGCAGCGTGTCGAGCCGCTCGGCCGAAGGGTTGAGCGTTTCCAGGGCGAAGAAGTCCATGGTGCCGGCGACGCGTCCATCGACAACGACGGGGAAGCAGACGCCCGACTTCACACCGGCCCGGATGGCGACGGGGGCCCGGCAGCAGTCGGTCATCTGGCCGATGTCGGGGGTGAAGAACAGGTCTCGCTGCCGCCAGGCGCGGCCTGAAAGACCTTCGCCCTCGCGGAAGCGGGCATCCAGGGTGACGCGGCGGAATTCATCGTTCACCGAGCCCGATTCCAGAGAAAACCGCAGCGCGTTCTCGGCCGGGTCGACCCGCCAGTACGAGCCGTAGGCCCAGCCGAAGCCGGCTCGCACGGTGTCCAGCGCCAACTTCGCCGCTTCGTCGGGGGTTTTGGCGCGCCCCAAGGCCTCGATGACTTGCAGCACGGCCTTGGTGTTGGCGTTTGCCTCAAGCACGCCGTCGGACCCGGCAGCACCGGTCGGCGTACGCTTACGGGAGCGTTGTGCTACGGCGGTCGCTGAGGAGAAACGGTCTTCAGATAGGGCACTTTTCATGTCTGCTAAACCCTCTTGGTGTCTAAAGGAATGCGAACGTCCGCCGTCAGCAGACGACCGCGGGGGAATTGACAATGTCTTTCGCCAACGGCGCCACGAGCGCGACTACTTCATTGACCAGCGGCTTGGACACTCCGCACCCCTCGAGGGCACTCACCAGGTGGGTGGCGACGCGGTCGAAATGGTGCTGGCCGATTTCCAGTTTGCGGTGCGCGGATTTCATCGAGGCACCCCGGTAGGCGGCGGGCCCGCCCAGGGCCTGGGTGAAGAACTGCTTCTGCCTTTTTTTCAGCCAGCCCATGCGTTCCAGGTTGAAGAAAGGACGCAGTTCGTTGTCGTCCAACACGTGTTCGTAGAACCTCTCCACCACGGTGGAGATCGCAGCATCGCCGCCGAGGCGCACGAACAGAGAAGCATCCGACGCCGAACCGGCTGAGGCATCGGTTGAATCGCCGTCGCTCTCAGCCGTCAACTTCGACTCGGCCGGCCCGCGCTGCGAAACTCGCAGCCTTTGTCTTGTTGGCCAGCCCGTCAATGGCGTCCGAATCGTTTCGGCGCTGACGCTCACCGCCTTTTCGGTATCGAGCAGAAGTAGCAGTTGGTCCTTGAGTTTGTAGGTTCCCTGGATCAGTTCGCGGGCAACGCCCTGCAACGTTTCGGGAGGCCGCTCAAAAGCGTCTTCGTCGACCTCCAGCACGTCACCGATCTCGTCCACGAGCAGGCTTACGACGCCATCGCTGGTACGGACCACAACGTTCATCGGCAGTTGCCCGTTCGAACGGTCGGTCAGTTCCAGCCGGCGGCGCAGGTCGATGGCCGTCACGATCTGGCCCCGCAGGTTGATCAGCCCCTCGACCACGTGCGGGGCGCGCGGCACCCGCGTCATTTCGTGGTAGCGGATCACCTCTTGCACCTGCTGCACGTCGACGCCCAAAAAGAGCCCGTCGAGATAGAACGTGCAAACTTGTCTG
>DASZPH010000065.1:0-2028 GCA_035550375.1 Pirellulales bacterium
CAGCTCCTTGACCTCGTTGGCCACGACGGCAAAGCCCTTGCCCGCTTCGCCGGCCCGAGCGGCCTCGATCGTGGCGTTCAAGGCCAACAGGTTGGTCTGCTCGGCGATCGACGTGATCACCTTGATGACCTTGCCGATTTCAGCGCTGCTCTCGCCGAGTTTGCTGATCGTGCCATTGGTCGTTTCGGCGACCGTCACCGCCTGGCTGGCCACCTTGGCCGCATCGGTGGCGTTCTTGGCGATCTCCTTGATGCTGGCGCTCATCTCCTCGATGCCGGTGGCCACCGTCTGCACGTTCTTGCTGACCTCTTCCGAGGCGGCCGAGACCACGTCGGCCTGGGCCGAAGTCTCGCTGGCGTTTGCACTCATCTGGCCGCTCACCGACGAAAGCTCTTCGGACGAGCTGGCAAGCGTCTGGGCGTTCTGGGCGATGTTCGTCACCAGCCCCTTCATCGCCTCCATCTGCTCCTTTTCGCGCTCGGCGTTCTCCTTGATCCGCTGTTCCATCTGCAGCCGGGAGGTAATCACTTCCCAGGTGACCATGGCGCCGATGTAGTTCTTGTCCTTGTCGTAGATGGGACTCACGAGCAGATCGAGCGTCTCGGGACCGACCTGGATGTTCGTCCGGTGCGGCAGGTTCTTGGGATCGCTCAACAAGCGTCGCTGATGTTCGGGCCGCTTGTGAAAGACGTCGATCGTCTGGCCGACCATCTGGTCGGCCTTGACCGGCAAATACTGCTGCAAGGTCGAGAGCTGCTTGACCGACGCCGGGTTGATGTATTGAATCTTGAAGTCGCGGTCGGCATACATCACGTTGATGGGCGCGTTTTCCATCATCGAGCTGACGCGCGCCATCTCGAACTCGCGCTGCAATCGCTCGATGGTCGACGAAACGAGCCGGCCGACGGCCCGCAGCGTGTCGAGCCGCTCGGGCGAAGGGGTGAGAGTCTCCAGAGCGAAGAAGTCCATGGTGCCGGCGACGCGTCCATCGACAACGACGGGGAAGCAGACGCCCGATTTCACGCCGGCCCGGATGGCGACGGGGGCTCGGCAGCAATCGGTCATCTGGCCGATGTCGGGGGTGAAGAACAGGTCTCGCTGCCGCCAGGCGCGGCCGGAAAGACCTTCGCCCTCGCGGAAGCGAGCCTCCAGGGTGACGCGGCGGAATTCGTCGTTCACCGAGCCCGATTCCAGCGAAAACCGCAGCGCGTTCTCGGCCGGGTCGACTCGCCAGAACGAGCCGTAGGCCCAGCCGAAGCCGGCTCGCACGGTGTCCAGCGCCAACTTCGCCGCTTCGTCGGGGGTTTTGGCGCGCCCCAAAGCCTCGATGACTTGCAGCACGGCCTTGGTGTTGGCGTTCGCCTCGGCCACCTCGGTCGTCAAGTTAATGTCGGTTTGCGGACGCTGACGGGGCCGTTCGAGGACGGCGGTGGAACCGTTTTCGTTGCGGGGAGCGGATCGCTTCATATTTCAAAATCCTTAAGTCAGGAACTGCGGCGTCTCATGGGCAGACGACCGCGGGGGCGGGTTGCTTACAACGCGTTCTGGACGTGGCGCCACGAGCGCCTCAATTTGGCTGGCCGATCGGTCGGTTGGGGTCGAATCGTTTCGGTGCTGATGCTCACTGCCTTTTCCGTATCGAGCAGGAGCAGCAGTTGGTCCTTGAGTTTGTACGTTCCCTGGATCAGTTCGCGGGCGAGTCCCTGCAGGGTCTCGGGAGGCCGCTCAAAGGAATCCTCATCGACCTCCAGTACGTCGCCGATCTCGTCTACGAGCAGGCTTACCACGCCGTCGTCGGTGCGGACCACAACGTTCATCGGCAGTTGCTCTGCTGGTCGGTCGGTCAGTTCCAGCCGGCGGCGCAGGTCGATGGCCGTCACGATCTGTCCCCGCAGGTTGATCAGCCCCTCGACCACGTGCGGGGCGCGCGGCACCCGCGTCATTTCGTGGTAGCGGATCACCTCTTGCACCTGCTGCACGTCGACGCCCAAAAAGAGCCCGTCGAGATAGAACGTGCAAACTTGTCTG
>DASZPH010000067.1:0-2200 GCA_035550375.1 Pirellulales bacterium
GGGGATCAATCTCGACGAGAACCTGATCCCGGTCGACACCGCGACCTTCCAGACCTCGGAACCCGGCATCTACGCCATCGGCGACATCAACACCTATCCGGGCAAGCTCAAGCTCATCCTGTGCGGCTTCCACGAGGCGGCGCTGATGGCGCAGGCCGTCGTGCACGTCGTGGCGCCGGAGAAGAAGGTCGTGTTCCAGTACACGACGTCATCGTCGAGCCTGCAGAAGAAACTCGGGGTGATTTGATTCTGGACTCCCAACCCTCCCTTTTGAAACTGCGCAGCAGTGTTGGGGCGGGGTAGCTGGACGGTCGCGAATAAAGCACCCCCTCCCGAAATTCGCGATGCGAATTTCGACCTCCCCTCAAGGGGGAGGTTGGATCCCGGCTTTCGCCGGGATGACGGTGGGTTGGGGCGTCTTGGGGGGTTGGCGGCGTCTTGGATGTCATTCCGCTACCGGAAAGTCACGGTGGCAAGGGCGCGGCTGCGTTTGTCGTCGGGCCACGTGGTGACTGCGGAAAGCGATGCGGCGGCGTTGATGTTCACGCCCTGGCCGGGGACGGCGAGGGTGGCAGCCCCGGTGGCCGTGGTGACGGTTACCGATCCCTCGAGCAACACGACGCCGATCTCGCCGTCGATCGGGCCGCCCCAGAAATCGGTGCCGCGCACCCCGATGACGGCCGATGGCGTCGTGACGCTGGCGTCTTTCGTCGCGCCGAGCTGGAGCTTGCCCGAGATGAAGCGGAAGGCGCCGGCGACATCGGCGTGGAGTGTGCTGGCGCCGGTGGGATCGTAGACGAAGCGGTCGACGGCGAGCCTTGCCTTCTCGCCCAGCGTCAGCCCGGTGCCGTCGTCCAGCGTGAGCGCCAGGCGGCCATCCGGCCCCGTCGTGAGTATCTCGTTGAGCGAGACCGGCGAGCCGGTGACGAGCACGGCAGTCGTGCCGCCACTGGTGCCCTGAGCCTCGCCCTGGACGCGATCGACCTTGCCGATCGGATTGGCGGCGAAAGCCGGGCCGCACCCGACGAACAGCAGCAGCGCGACGACGGACGCGCGCCGCCCGAAACTCAGGCCGCTTCGCCCTTCGCCTCTTCGCAGGCGAGGCCGTACTTCTCGCTCCATGACTCGATCGCCTCGATCACCGGCTTGAGGTCGCGGCCGGCCTGGGTGAGTTCGTAGCTGGTCTTCGGCGGCATCACGGACTGAACGGTCTTCTTCACCAGCCCAGCCTTCTCCAGACGGGCAAGACGCTGGGCGAGCGTGGTCGAATTCACGTCGCCGGCGTTGCGGGCCATATCGTTGAAGCCCTGCGGGCCGGAAAGCAGCACGCGCACGATGAGCAGGACCCACTTCTCCTGAAGCAGGTTCACCCCTGCGGTGAGATGCCGCGAGGGACACGACGACCCGTGCGCTGCAACGGCGCTTTCGGCGGCTTCCTTGGGGCTGCGGACCATGGCTGCATTCCTACCATGCGTAGAACGATTCAGGGAGTACTTGATTTTGTATAGTGCTATATCTAGCTATCTGCTTAACAGTTTCAAGCACTCGAAGGAGCAGATCAATGAACGCCGTCACACCTTTCAAGCCCGACCCAAAGTACACGCAGCTGGCCGAGGACGAGGCCGTCAACCGCGCCAAGAAGGCTTTGGAAGCCAAGGGCATAGAGGTCTTCGTGGTGGACAGCGCGGCCGAGGCCAAGGCCAAGGTGCTGGAGCTGATCCCGGAAGGCGCCGAGGTGATGACCAACGCTTCCAAGACGCTGGACGACACCGGGATTTCGGCGGCGATCAACGAGTCCGGCAAGTTCGATGCGCTGCGCCCGAAGCTGATGGCGATTTTCGGCGACCCGAACAAGAAGCGCGAACAGCGCAAGCTGGCGGCGGCCCCGGACTATTCGCTGGGGAGCGTCGCAGCGGTGACCGAGGATGGCAACATCCTGATCGCTTCCGCCAGCGGCAGCCAGCTTGGCCAGTATACCTACGCCGCGGGCCAGGTGATCTGGGTGGTGGGCACGCACAAGGTCGTGCGCGACATCGCCGAGGCGCAGCAGCGGCTGCACGAGCATGTCTTCCCGCTCGAGAACGAGCGCGCGCTCGCCGCCTACGGCAAGAACAGCGCGCTCCTCAAGGTGCTCACCATTCACGGCGAGCGGCCGGGCCGTCTGACGCTGATCCTGATGCGCGAGCACGTCGGGTTCTGA
>DASZPH010000068.1:0-25732 GCA_035550375.1 Pirellulales bacterium
CGCTCACAAACGTCTGCCATTCCTGTTCACTGATCCTTGCGCGAGCCATCCTGTTCATCCTTGAACGGGCTAGTTTTCTCTCTGGGCTTCCCAATTCACCCAGCTACAGGCTCGACCATACCCGAAATCTGCCAATTCTCCGATTGACGTTCCTCAGAAAATCCGTTCCGCGCGCAATTCACCTTATGCACCCACGAGCCATCGCTACCCCTCGTCCCGCCTTGACGGTGTTGCGGCGGAGGGCCTATACTCCGCGCTGGTTCCCTGCCGGAAGCACCACGTCGATCAGGCGTCGCGAACAGGCTTCCGGCTGTTCTTTTTTCGCTGCTTTCCCGCCGGCGGAGGCGGATACCCGACATGAAAACCGAACGCCGACACGAGCTGGCCACCAACGCCCTGGCCGACTGGCTCGGCGAAAAAATCGAAGAGCTGAAGCCCTATTCGGCCGCCGTTTCGGCAACCGCCCTGGCGGTGGTGGTGCTCGCCTTCGCGACCGTCTTCTGGTACCAGCGGAGGCAGGCGAGCGAGGCCAAGGCCTGGGAGGGGTATTTCACGGCTCTGGATGAGCGCGACCCGGAGAAATTTCGCACCCGCCTGGTGCAGGTGAGCGACGAGTACGCGCAGTCGCCAGCCGGCCTCTGGTCCCGGCTCAGCCTGGCGGACGCGCAGCTCGGCAGGGGAGTCGAGGCCCTGTTTCAAGACCGGGCCGGCGCGCGCAAGGCGCTGGAGGAAGCGATCGACGATTACCGAGCGGTGCTCGACGCCGCGCCCGCCGACTCACTGCTGGCGGAACGGGCCACCTTCGGACTGGCCGGAGCCTACGAATCGAAGGACGAGCTCGACGGCGCCCGGCAGAAGTACCGCGAACTGCTCGACCGCTGGCCCGAAGGCGCCTTCAGCAGCATGGCCAAGGAACGGCTGGCCGACCTCGACCGCAAGACAACCAAAGAATTCTACGACTGGTTCGCCAAGCAATCGCCCAAGGCGAAGCCGCCGATAGGCCCCGGTCTGCCCGGCGAAAAGCCGCCCTTCGACCTCGGCAAGCTCCCGGACCAGATTTTCGAGCCGGGCGTCAACTTCGACGGCAACAAGAAGACCGGGCCCAAGCTTAAGCCGGACGCCGAGGAAAGCTCCCAAGACGGAACCTCGGCAGCACCGGAACAGAAGCCCGAAGAATCAGGCGCGACGACGCCGGACGAAACATCGCCGGACGAAACATCGCCGGACCAAAAACCAACGGACTCGTCCGGCTCCAAAGAGCCGTAGACGGCCCCATGTCGTCCGAAGAGCTTTCTTCCGCGCCGATTGAATTTGTTGTCGCTGAAAGCCAGGCCGACGTTCGCTTCGACTGGTTCCTGGCCCAGCAGTTTCCCCGCTACAGCCGGACCTACCTGCGGCAGGTGATCAACGCGGCGGCGGCGAAGGTCGACGGCAAACGGGTGAAAGCCAGCCACCGGATGCGTCCCGGCGAGCAGATCACCGTCTTCCTGCCGGAGTTGCCCCGCGAAGGGCCGGAACCGGCCGACATTCCGCTCGACATCCTCTACGAAGACGCCTCGCTCGCGGCGATCAACAAGCCGCCCGGCATGGTCGTGCATCCCGGCAAAGGAAACTGGCGAGGCACGCTGGCCAGCGCCCTGCAGTTCCATTTCGACCGCTTGAGCACGGTCGGCGGCCCCACCCGGCCCGGCATCGTACACCGCCTCGACCGCGACACGAGCGGGGTGATCGTCGTCGCCAAAAACGACCGCGCGCACAAGGCGCTCGCCGACCAGTTCGAGGCCCGCACCGTGGTCAAGGAGTATTTCGCGATCGTCGCCGGGGGGCCCGACCGCGACCGCGACGTCATCGATCTTCCGATCGGCTTTCACCCGCACCAGCGCGAGAAAATGGCCATCCGCCCCGGCGATCCCGCCAGCCGGCCGGCCCAGAGCTTCTACGAGGTGGCCGAACGATTCGACGGCTTCAGCGCCGTGCGCATCCTGCCCAAGACGGGCCGCACGCACCAGATTCGCGTACACCTGGCGGCCGTCGGCTGCCCCGTGCTGTGCGACCGGGCCTACGGCGGCCGAGCCCGCCTGACCCGGGGAGAGCTGCGGCGGGTGCTGGACGACGACGAAGTTTTGCTCGACCGCCAGGCCCTGCACGCCCGGCGGTTAGCGTTGAAACATCCCGAAAGCGGCCAGCCGCTGGAACTCGTCGCACCGCTTCCCGCCGACCTGGATCGCGTGCTGGCAGAATTGCGGCGCTGGCGAGGCTTGTAAGCCGGACTGCCGCCGGTCAAAATCGACCCGAATACGAGAGCAACCCTGAGATGCTGATATGAAACTGGTCAAATTCACCCTTCCGGGCGAAGGCGAGCGGATGGGCCGGCTCGACGGCGAAGAGATCATTCCGCTGGCGTCGACCGTCGGCCAATACGAGACGCTGACGGACATTCTGGAGGCCGACGACCCGCTGGCCGTGATCGATCTGCTTGCCGACCCCGACGCGAGCCGCTTGCCGCTGGAGAAGGCAACGCTTTTGCCCCCCATTGATCGGCAGGAGATCTGGGCCGCCGGGGTGACCTACATTCGCAGCCGCAAGGCGCGGATGGAGGAATCGACCAGCGCCGCGGCCTGTTACGACAAGGTCTACGAGGCGCCGCGGCCCGAGTTGTTCTTCAAAGCGATGCCCTATCGCGTCGTCGGCCCCGACCAGCCGGTGCGAGTCCGGCTCGATTCGGTCTGGACGGTGCCGGAGCCGGAACTGGCCCTCGTGCTTAACTCGCGGATGCGGCTTGTGGGTTTTACCATCGGCAACGACATGAGCTCGCGCGACATCGAGGGCGAAAACCCGCTCTACCTGCCGCAAGCCAAGATCTACAACCAGTCGTGCGCGATCGGCCCCTGCATCACCTTGGCTGAAGTCATGCCCGACCGCGACGAGATCGGCATCCACCTGGCCGTGCTGCGCAAGCACGCCATCGCCTTCGAGGGGCGGACGACGGCGGGGCAGATGCACCGCACCTTCGCCGACCTGATCGATTATCTGGGCCGCGACAACACCTTTCGTCACGGGGTGGTCCTGCTGACCGGGACCGGCATCGTTCCCGACGACGAATTCCGCCTCAAGGCCGGCGACATCATCAATATCACGATCGACGGCATCGGCACGCTCGTCAACCCCGTCGTCCAATAACCAGCGTCTTGCACGCAGAACACGCCGACACGAACCCGAAGCGTCAGCGAGGGAAGCTGCGTCGTGCTCCTCGCTTACGCTTCGCCCTTGGTGTGCGCTGGCGAATTAATCCGGGCCGGCTCGCCGAGAGTCACCTTAGCAGATGCTGGCCGCAGAGCGCGCTGAGCGAGGCCTCGTCGGTCACCCGTCGGGCGTCGACGCCCTGAGCCAGCAGCCGCCCCGCATGCTCTTCGTACTCAAACTGCTCGAAGATGATCAGCACCCCGACCACTGCGTAACCGCGGCGCCGCAAGCTGCCCAGCGCCAGCGCCGCTTCAGGCGTGACCTTGCTCATTACGGCGATCACCGTTGCGTCTCGCGGCAATCGGCTCACCGTTTCCGTGACGAGTTGGTCGAATGACAAACCGTCGGTCAGTTCCACGCGGGCCAGCGTCTCGAGAATCCGCCAGAGCTGTTCCGGGCCGCGGCGCGTGGGAACGATCACCGGCCGAAGTCGATCGCTCTTGTCGACCATGTTCACGTTCTTTTGGGCCGCCTCGCGTGTGCGGTAGTCGTGCGCCCATCCCTCCTGCCGGATGCGGTCGACGGCGTCGCGGCCGTTGGTCACCAGGCCGATTTGCTGCCCCATCAGGTAGACTTCGTTGGCGATCGAGGCCGCCGTCGTCACGGCCAGCTCCGACCGCAACGGCTCGTTGGCCTGCGGGTAGTCGTCGCGATGAAAGGCCAGCATCACGGTCGCCCCCGCGATCGTCGACGGTTCGTAGATCTTGCTGTGCAAAAGGCCCGTTCGGGCCGTCGCTCGCCAGTTGACCCGGTTGAGGGGGTCCCCTTCCTGGTATTGCCGCACGCCGGCGATCCGCGTGGGGTCTTCGTAAAGCCGGTGCGTGAGGCGGATTTCGCCGACCGGGCGGCGCGAGGCCAGGTCGTAGCCCGCCAGCGGCACGAGCCGCGGATAGACGAGCACGAAATGAGGCTCGGTGGCCACGCGGTAGCGGCGGTGCAGGCCGAACAGGTCGCCCGTTTCCAGCACCACCGGCCCTAGCTGGTAGTAGCCCCGCATCAGAAACTCGACCTGGTAGAGCATCTTCTTCTCCCCGCCGCGCCGAATCATGCCGATCATGAGCCGACGGTTGTGAACCTTCACGCGCGGGGGCCTCTGCACGAGCGCCTGCCGCGGCAGGCTGTCTTCGACCAGCGTCCAGGCCACGGGCAGGCGGCCGCGGTTGCGCACGGTGACGACCACCGCCGCCTTGTCGCCGATCTCGGCCGCGTCGCAGTTGCACTCGCGCGTCGCCGCCAGGTTGTCGATCCAGTGCCGGGCCACGAAGCGGCTGACCACCATGATGCCCAGGAGCACGTACATGGCGTAGGCCAGCAGGCCCAACTGAAAGACGAGCGCCACGATGAGGATGAAGACGGCGCCCAGGTACCATCTCATGAAGCGGCCGCTCCGGACGTCACCGGAACCGGCACCTCCGCCAGAACCTCGTCCAGCACCTTGGCGGCCGTGACTTTGCGCAGCCGGCTTTCGGGTTTGAGCACCAGGCGGTGGTTGAGCACCGGCCCGATCATCCGTTTGACGTCGTCGGGCAGAACAAAATTGTTCCCCCGCATCGCCGCCACCGCCTGGCTGGTGCGGAACAGCGCCAGCGAGGCCCGCGGGCTGCCGCCCAGCGCCACGTCGTCGTGCAGCCGCGTTCCGTGCACGATCTCCAGGATGTAGTTGCGCACCTTCTCGTCGACGTAGACCTCGCGAATGGCTTTCTGGCAGGCGATCACGTCGGCCGGCGCGACCACCGGCTCGATCTGGTCGACCGGATGCCCGCGTTGCAGCCGCTCGAGCATCTTCCCTTCGTCGTCGAAGCTGGGATAACCGAGACTGAGCCGCACCAGGAACCGGTCGAGCTGGGCCTCGGGCAAGGGGAATGTCCCTTCGTGGTCAATCGGGTTCTGCGTGGCAATCACCAAAAACGGCCGTTCGAGGTGGTACGTCTGCACGTCCACCGTGACGCGGCTTTCGGCCATCGCTTCCAACAGGGCCGACTGCGTGCGCGGCGTGGCGCGGTTGATTTCGTCGGCCAGCACGATCTGGGCGAAGATCGGCCCAGGGCGAAACACGAACTCGGCCGTTTTCTGGTTGAAGATCGAGGCGCCCGTGATGTCGGAGGGGAGCAGGTCGGGTGTACACTGCACGCGCTTGAACGAGCAATCGATGCTGCGGGCCAGCGAGCGGGCTAGCATCGTCTTGGCGACCCCCGGCACGTCTTCCAGCAGAATGTGCCCCTCGCAGAAGTAAGAGACCAACGCGAGCAGCAGCTCCTGCCGCTTGCCGAGGATTACTTTTTCGACGTTGCCAATGATCTTTTTTGCTACGCTGCTGACGTTGGGCGACATAGGGCCTCTGCGACGTGAAGGCCGGCAAAACGGTTCCGACAGCCCGGCCAAGGGCATTATGATCTGCCGCCATCCGCTTGGAAACGGCGCAAAGTAGCAGGCACGCTCCGTCGTGCCGTCGCCGCGAACCGGCCGATCGACCACTCGCCCAAGGCTCTACGGCACACGGGGTGTCCCTGCTACTATTGTGGAACCCCGGCCGTTGATCTTACCATCGACGGCATGAGCGACGACGAGACCGAAATCCTTCCGCGTGGACCGCTGCACGCCTCGATACGCCCGCCCGGGTCAAAGAGCATCACCAACCGGGCCCTGGTGTGCGCCGCGCTGGCCGAGGGCCGCTCGACCCTCTCCGGCGCGCTGGACAGCGAAGACACCCGCGTGATGATCGCCGCGCTGGAGAAGCTGGGCATCGGCATCGCGGCGCGGCTGGCAGAGGCCAGCGTGGAAGTACGTGGATGCGGCGGCCGACTGCCGGCCGGAGGGGGCGAGTTCTACGTCGCCAACAGCGGCACCACCGTGCGCTTTCTGGCGGCCATGATCAGCCTGGCCCAAGGAGAATTTCGGCTCGACGGCACCCCGCGGATGCGCGAACGGCCCATCGGCGACCTGGTCGAGTCGCTGCGGCAGTTGGGAGTCGACGCGCGAGCCGAAAGCCCGGGCGACTGTCCGCCCGTCCTGATTCGGGCGGCCGGACTGCGGGGCGGGCGAGCCACGGTGCGGGGAGACGTATCGAGCCAATTCCTCAGCGGTCTACTGCTGGCGGCGCCCTACGCGGCTCAACCGGTGACCCTGTTCGTCGAGGGGGAGCTCGTTTCCCAGCCCTACGTGACCATGACGCTGGCGGTGATGGAGGCCTTCGGCGTCAGCGTCTCGCGGGATGGACTGCGGGAGTTTCGGCTCCCGCGATCGGCCTACCGTGGGCGGCCCTACGCGATCGAGCCCGACGCGTCGGCGGCGAGCTATTTTTTTGCCGCCGCGGCGATAACCCAGGGAGAAGTGACGGTCGAGGGCCTCTCGAAGGCCAGCTTGCAGGGCGACGTAGCGTTCGTCGACGTTCTCAAACAGCTTGGTTGCCAGGTGAGCTACGGCGCCGACCACATCCACGTCACGGGTGGACGCCTGCGGGGCGTCACGGTGAACATGAACGCCATCAGCGATACCGTGCAGACGCTGGCGGCCGTGGCCCTTTTTGCCGACGGCCCCACGACGATCACGGGAGTCGGCCATATCCGGCACAAAGAAACCGACCGCATCGCAGCGCTCGCCACCGAGCTGCGCAAGCTGGGAGCAATCGTGGAAGAATCGCCCGACGGCCTGCGAATTACGCCCCGGCAACTGCGCGGCGCGGCGATCGACACATACCACGATCACCGCATGGCCATGAGCTTGGCGCTCGTCGGGCTGCGACAGCCGGGGGTTATCATTCGCGATCCCGGCTGCACGGCCAAGACCTATCCTGGGTTTTGGCACGATCTGCGCTCGCTGGGCTAGGCCGTATTGCGCACGCGCCGCGTAGCTGCGCGACAGCGCCTCGCACTAACCCGAAGCGTCAGCGAGGGTAAGTCGGTCGTCTTCGCGGTCGCCGCTGGCTCCCGGTGAACGATGATGCACCTCGAACTCGAAACTCCTGAACGGGACATGGCCTGGCGCCCCTCCCGTTCGAGCGTTTCGCGTCGGGGCAAACAAAAAAGCCACCGCAGCTCAAACGAGAGCTGCGATGGCCCGGGGGGGAAAGACGATCTGTTCTTGCCGGCCAGCCTAAGGTCAACCCGTCACGGAGTAGACGGTATGCCCAGCAGGGCTTCTTCCTCTTCCTGAATGATGATGCGTGGTGTCACCATCATCATCAGGCTCTGCGTTTCGCGGCCAATACCGACGTTCTTGAACAGACGATTGACGTAGGGAATCTTGCTGAGGATGGGCACGCCGAACTCGTTGCGGCCTTCCGACAACCGCTTGACGCCGCCCAAGAGCACCGTCCCGCCGTCGGGCACGCTTACCGTCGTGCTCACCGAGAAGAAGGAGAACGAGGGCAACTGCACCGTGGTGCCTTGGTTCGAGGTCGTCGAAGAGGTGACCCGCTTGGTGGTGTTGTCGCTGGGGCCTTCCGAATCGCTGTTCTGCGTGGTCGTGCTCGATCCGGTGAAGGTGAAGGTGTTGACCTGCGTGATGTTGCTGAAGAAAGGAATCAGCGTCATGCGGACGAACCGGCGGTCGCTGGAAATGACCGCCTGCACCGTCAGGGCCGTCCCTTCATTGAGCACGATGATGACCGGTTGCTGTGCGGCCGCAAACGCTCCCACGACCGGGATCACGCTGATCACGAAGGGCGTCTGCGTCACGTCGAACACGGCGGCGCTCTGGCCGTTGAAGAGAGTCACCTTCGGGGCCTGCAGCACGTTGCTGCGCCGGTCGCCCTGCGACGCTTCCATCACGAAGAAAGCTTCGATGTTGCTGAGGATGGCAAAGCCCAGCGTGGCACCGGCACCCGCCGAGTAACCGCCGAACTGGGGCGTCGCCAGGCCGAAGCTGCCCTGCTGGAAGGGAATGTCGAGGTTGGAGCTGTAGAGCACGCTCCCCGTCGAGCCCGGTGCCAGACCGACGGTGACGCCTTCTTGCTTCGTCAGGCCGTTCACCGGCAGACCGACGTTTTGCTGACCCGTGGTCGGCGGCGGGAAGGCCGTGACCGCCCCGGTGTTGGGCACGTCGGCCTCGGCAATCGTGTTGCCGAAGAGCGAGAACGGCTTGTTGAGACGCGTGGGAATGGCGAAGTCGAAGTTCACCCCGATACGTTCAAAGAAGTTGTCGTTGAGCGTGATGAACCGCACTTCGATCGTCACCTGGAGGTCTTGCAGACGGCGGAGTTGTTCCAGCAAGTCGGCGATTTCCTCGTGCACCTCTTGCGTCTGGCTGATGACCAGGCTCAAGTTGCCCTGGAACGGCTGGATGGAGCCGGGTCCTCCCACGTCGTCCCAGGTGGTGGGGGCGATGGTGGTGGTGATCAGTTCGATGAGGCTTTCGAAGTCGGCTTGTGTTCCGCCTCCCAGGCCGCCCGGCCCGCCCGAATACTGCGAGATGGGGCTGCCGGAGATTGACGAGGCGCCCGCGCTGGCCATTTGAGCCAGCATGGAACGGGGATCGACCACCGCCGTGGCCGCCGCGCCCGAGCTGGAAGCCGCCACGGGCATGGGGGCATCGCCGTTGAGCCCCGACCAGTTGTTCGGCAGATTGGTCTGCGCTTCGTGCAGCGCGCCGGCCAGACCCGCCCGCTGGTTCGGCACGAAGTTGGGAATCGGCGTCACCAGGTCGGCCACGTTGTAGACTTTCTTCACGACCTCGCCGTCGCGCATCTGCTCGCTGGTGATCATGAGCACTTCGCTCTTGACCACGTAACTGAGGTGAACCGGCTTGAGGATCAGATCGAGCGCACTCTTGAGCGAGATCTCCGAGCTCAAATTGATGGTGACCGGCGTGTCGCTGTTCACGCCTTCCTCGGTCAGCCCCCGGGGATCGAGGTAGGTCGGAATCTGTGCCAGCTTGCCCAGGTCTTCAATCACCTGGCTGAGCGGGGCTTCCTTGTAGTGCAACCAGACGGGCGTGCGGAGGCGCTTTTCGATTTCGACCTCGCGCTCCGTCTTGCGGTTGCTCATCTCACGCAGCATCTCCTTGCGAGACTTGGTGAGCTTTTCCCAATCCTTCACGTTGCCAAACTGGAAGGGCTTGCTGTCGTCGAAGGGAATAGCTGATTCCTCGACGCCGTTCAGCGAGGCGACGAAGCCGTCCGCCTTGGCCTCGCGGATCTGCTTGTACTTCTCGGTGGTCGAGACAAGCTTGACCGTGTTCTTGAGCTGCTGCACCACCAGCTCGTCGGGAGCGATCTCGGCGGCCTTCTTGTAAACCACCTCGGCCTCGGCGTAGCGCTTCTCATGCATCAGTTCGTTGAACTCGTCAACGTACTTGGCCAGCATCTCCTGGACCTCGATCTTGGTCTGCTGCTCGCGCTCGATTTCGGCGCGCACGGCGTCGTTGCGCTCGTTGAGCTCAATGCGTCCGCGGTTGGAGTCGATGAACTTCTCGAGGTCTTCCAACTGCCGGTCGATGCGGCGGACGAGGATGTCGTGAGCCGCCTTGTCGAGGCCCGCTTTCTCAACCAGGTCGCGGCACTCCTCAAGTTGCTGCTTGGCCTGCTTGGGGCTGGTCTCTCGCAGCCTGCCGGCGGCCTGTTCCTTGCGGGTTAGTTCCGCAGCCACCTGGCGAAACTTGAGCTGTTGCCCCGCGGCGGTGTCGGCCAGCAGCGAGCCTTCCCCGGCCATCTTCCGGCTCGCGTCTTGCGGCCGGGCCAGGAATTGCAGGTGGTCCTGCAGGCGCTGCTGCGTGACGGGGTCGAGCTCGTCGCGATGCAGGTTGGCTTGCCGGAACCAGCCCAGGGCCGCCTCGCGGTCGTGATCGCGCAGGGCCTGCTCGCCCCGCTGGAAAAGGTCCATGCCGCCGGTCGAGTCGGCGGTGTCTTGGGCGGCGGCGCGCACGTTGCGCGTCCGGTCGGTGTCGCGGTCGTAGATGGCCTGGCTGGCGGCCGCCGGATTCTTGTCATCGGTGCCGATCGGCGTCACGGCGCCGGCCTGCTTCACTTTGTGCTGCTCTTTACGCAGCCGCTGAATTTTGAGCAACACCTGCCAGGGCCGCTCGTCGCCGGGCGTAAAAGCGGCGTCGGGCACCCCCAGATTCTCAGCCGCCTCGGCAATTTCTTCCGCGCGGTCGAGATCTCCCGCGGCCAGCGCGTCTTGCGCCTGGGCCACGAGCCTCAGCACCTGCTCCTTTTGACGAGCTTCTGGACTTGCCGGCGGCGTTCGATCACGGCCAGGCGAAGAGGCCGCCTGCTCGACGGGGGGCAGCGGTTCCACGCGCCCGGGGCCGTTACGACGGGCGGTCGCGATCCGCTCTCGCAGCATGTCGGGCCTGACGTCGGCCGGCCCGTAGACCACGTTCAGCCGGTTGGCGCTGTCGACCAACCGTTCCGCTTCGTCGTAGTCGCGCCACGCCAGCAGGCCTTCGGCCTGTTCCAGCAAGCACTCGGCTTTGCGCCGGCGATAACCTTCGCTCTCCGGGGAGCCCGCTTGTTGGGCGAGCTGGGCGTAATGCTGGATGGCCGCGTCAATCTTGGCCGGCGAGTCTTCGCGGTATTCGTATTGCAGGTCGAGCGCCTTGGCCTGGTTGACCAGGTCGGTCGCCCGCCGCACGTCGCCCACGGCCAGGGCCCGCCGGGCCGTGTAGAGCAACTTGCCGCTCTCCTCACGCAGCATCTCGTCGGACGACGGGGTTCCCGCCGGGCTGCCGTTGGGCAAGCCCGCCTCGCGGCGGTCGTCCTCCGGCGGGGCCGTCATGGTCTGCTTGCCGAAAGGCGATTCCTTGGGGAATGGGCGGGCGTCGAGTTGTCCGAGGGTGTCGTTTTCCGGCGGGGCGTCGATCAGCCGCGGATCTTCGGCCAGGCCCGTATCGGGCGACGGCCGGTCCATTTTCGGCTCGAATCCGTTGGCCGGAGCCGCAAAAGGATCGCGGACGGGGTTGGTTTGCTGGGCCGGCGGCTCCTTCTCTTCCGGCGCGAACAGGTCGCTAGGTTTCTTGGGCGCCTGGGCGTTGCGCATCCGCGCCAGGTCGCGGCGTGCCTTCTTGGGCGTGTCACCCATGTGCATCATGCCGAAGGTCACCTTGACGTTCTCGGCGCGGCTGATCAACGAATCGGCCGTCTCGAGATTTCCTTCCTTCATGGCCTCGCGCGCCTTGCTGAGCAGGTCGGCCACCTGCCGGCGTGCTTCTTCCGGACTTCGGCCCGTCGGCGCGGCCTGGCCAACCGCGACAAGACCGTGCATGGCGCTCAGGGCGCCGGGGTAGGGTGCCGCCCAGGCAGAGGCGGACGTCACTGCCAGACTCGTGCCGACACATGCGGCGATGATCCGAGATGAGGTGTTCAACGCAATCTCCTTTCGGATTCGCCAGGCCTCGGCCGCGGTGGCGCAAGGAAAACCATTCCTGGCAACGTTTGTCTTGGTTGGGATGGGGATAGGGCGCGTCCCGACGCGGCGGGAAACGGCGCCGGCGCGCGACGGCCCGCGCCGCGGCGGGCGCAGTTCGTCGGCGCGAGCGTACATCTCCCCTGGCGGGGTGGCGTACTCTCAGACGTGTCTTACAGAGCTTGGCAGAAGAGAGGCGGTTAAATACTTGCCGCCCCAAGACCGGTCAAGGGCAGTTGCCAGATTTTTTTTGGCGGCTGCCAGCGGGCACGCTCCGTCGTGCTGTCGCCGCGCTGCCGCAAGTGACGGTCTGCATCGGCTTTTTAACGTCCAAAGGGGCCAACGCGACGGCACCGCGGAGCGTGCCTGCGACGACGAAAAAAAACGCCGGCCCGCGTGGGGCCGGCGTTCGATCGTTCATCCCGCCAGTTCGAGGCCGCCGCTGCGGCGGCTCGTTCAGACCACCTGCGTGTGGCCGGGAACGGCGATGGCCGGAGTCGGCGGCGCGGCATCCCAGGCGTACTGCTTGGGCGCCAGGCTGATCTGCGAATTCAGGGCCTCGTCCCAGGAAATCATCTTGCCCGAATAGGTGCACATGCGGCCAAAGATGGCCGTCATCGTGCTCAGCGCACCGTATTCCGCTTCGTTGTACGGCTTGCCGGAAAGGATGCTGGCGATCAGGTCGTGGTGCTCGACCACGTACGGGTTCTTGTTCTCGCCGCGGTAACGCCATTTCTCGCCGTCCTTGGTTTCGACACGGTAGCCGCTGATGTCGGCGGCGCCCTTCGTTCCCTGGACGTGCTCCGAAACGCTGTCCCAGCAGTTGGGAATGTGCCGGCAATAGCTGAACATCCGCGATCCGTCGGCGTACTCGAACTCCACGGCGTGGTGATCGTAAATCTCGCCGTACTCCTGGCCGGTGCGCACCTGGCGACCGCCCATCCCTTGGGCCCGCACCGGGTAACCCCCCTTCAACCAGTTGATGACGTCGAGGTTGTGAATGTGTTGCTCGACGATGTGGTCGCCGCACAGCCAGTTGAAGTAGTACCAGTTGCGCATCTGGTACTCCATCTCGCTCTGACCCGGCTTACGGGGATTCACCCACACGCCGGCGCCGTTCCAGTAGGCACGCATGCTGACGAGATCGCCGATGGCGCCGTCCTGCAGCCGCTGGATCGTTTCCACGTAGCCCTTCTGGTGCCGCCGCTGCAAGCCCACGCCCACGCCCAGGTTTTTCTCCTTGGCTTTCTTGGCCGCGTCGAGCACCAACCGCACGCCCGGGGCGTCGACGGCCACCGGTTTTTCCATGAATATGTGCTTACCGGCCTCGACGGCGGCGGCAAAGTGGATGGGGCGGAACCCGGGGGGCGTGGCCAGGATCACCAGGTCGACCCCCGCCTCGAGCACTTGCTTGTAGGCGTCAAAGCCGACGAACTGCCGGTCCTTGGGAACGTCGATCTTGGCGGAAAAGTTTCCTTCCTTCCCAATGGCGTCGAGGCTGCCGGAGAGCCGGTCCTCAAAGGCGTCCCCCATCGCCACGAGCTTCACGTTGTGGTCGGTGCTCATGGCGTCTCGAATGGCCCCGGTTCCTCGACCGCCGCAGCCGATGAGGCCGATCTTGATCGTGTCGTCGCTGCCGCCGTGGGCGCTGCGGGACACGCCGAGGCTGCCCGCCAGGCTGCCGCCGACCACGGCCACGGTCGAGGTCTTCAGGAAATCACGGCGCGTCGGAATTTCGCGACGGGAGTGCTTGGGGTCGCTCATTTGGGTCTCCAAAGTAAGGGGCGTAGAGGAGGGTGGGGCGGTTGGCTGAAGGAATCGCTGCGCCTGAAATTACTGCCGATTCGTATCGATCACGTCGAGGTTCAACTCGTATTTCTCTTTTTCCTTCGCGTCGGGCTCCGTCAGGGGACGCACGATACGGAAGCCGACGAACAAAGCGTCCGTATAATACCAGATGCTCTGCGGAACTTGAGGATCTTGCTGCTTCCAGTCTTTTTCGCTCCCACGCCGGGTGGCGCTGCGCAACATGGGTGCGTCCTCGTCCCAGGAGCCTCCCCGGACGACGCACGGCTCGACCTTCTTGGGCACCGCCATCGGGTTGTCGGCTACTTTGCCCGCCAGCTTCTGGTAGAAGTCGGGGACGTACTGGTCCGTGCACCATTCGGCGACGTTGCCGTGCATGTCGTACAGCCCCCAGGGGTTCGGCTTCTTTTGTCCGACCTTGTGGTACGCGTCGTGGCTGTTTTCGTAGTACCAGGCGTACTCGTCGAGCTTTGCCGGGTCGTCGCCGAACGAGTAGGCCGTCTTGGTGCCGGCTCGGCAGGCGTATTCCCATTCCGCCTCGGTGGGCAGACGGTAGTAGCGGCCCGTTTTTGCGCTTAGCCACTGGCAATACTTCTTGGCCGCGAGCTGGGTCATGCAGATGGCCGGGAAGCGTCCCTTGCCCATGCCGAAGCTCATATCCGTGTACGGCTTGGTGGGACGTGTGACCGCGTCGGCCAGCTTGTCGAGATCGCCCGGCGACTTGCCCGAGATCTTGCGGCGCGCCACGTCGAGGCTGAACATGAAGACCTCGTACTCCTCCCAGGTGACTTCGTGCTTGCCCATCCAGAACGGGGCAATCTGCACCTCGTGCAGCGGACCCTCGTCGTCCTGGTGCCCCGGCTCGCTTTCGGGGCTGCCCATCTGAAACGTGCCGCCGTGAATCGGCACCATCTCGAAGGACGCTTCCGAATCGGTAAGGCGGTCGGTGTAAGGCTTCATTTCCGCCTCGCTGCCGGCGTCGGCGGCCGCGATCTTCAGCGGGGCTGGCGCCGTCTTTTCCGCGGCGCCTGCCAGGGCGGCGGCTAGAATGGCGGTCAGAAAGGCAAACGTTCGCAGAAACAAATTCATCGTCTGAGAGGGAGGGATGTCGAACTTAAGTTGCGTCTGGCTGCTGGCCATGTTCTGGGCCGAGGAGCCCAACGTGCGGCGATACGAGTTTGAGCAGACGCACATGGGCCAGCCAATAAAAATCACATTGTACGCCCCGGACGAGCGGATCGCAAACCTTGGGGCCGACGCAGCCTACGCGCGAATCGCCGAGTTGGACGCCACGCTGAGCGACTACAAGCCCGACAGCGAGCTCTCGAAATTGAGCGCCACGGCGGGCAACGGCCGTGCCGTGCCGCTCAGCCGCGACCTGTGGACCGTATTAGACCGCTCGCAGAGCTTGGCCGAACAGACTGGCGGGGCCTTCGACGTCACGGTTGGGCCCTACGTGCGGTTATGGCGGCGCGCGCGGCGCAACAAGGAGTTCCCTTCTCAAGAGCGGCTCGACGACGCTCGGCGCGCCGTCGGATATGGGAAGCTGAAGCTCGACGCCGCAAAGCACACGGCCGAGCTTGCCGCGCCGGGAATGCGGCTCGATCTCGGGGGAATCGCCGTCGGCTACGCGGTGGACGAGGCGATGGCCGAGCTGCGAAAGCACGGCATCACCCGCGCCTTGATCGACGCCAGCGGCGACATGCTTGTCGGCGACCCGCCGCCCGGCGCAAAGGGGTGGAAGATCGGCATCGCGCCCCTCGACGCCACGGGCCCGCCCAGCCGTTACCTCAGCTTGCGCCGTGCGGCCGTGACGACCTCGGGCGACGCTTTCCAGCACGTTGTCCTCGACGGCAAGCGCTATTCGCACATCGTCGATCCGGCCACCGGGCTGGGGCTGACCGACCAGAGCAGCGTCACCGTGATCGCTGGCGACTGCACAACCGCGGACAGCATGGCCACCACCGTCAGCGTGATGGGCCCCGAGAAGGGGCTGAAGCTCATCGACTCAACACCCCACGCGGCGGCATACATCGTCCGCAACGTGGACGGCCGGATCGAACAGTTCGTCTCCGACCGATTCCAAGAGTACACAGAACGATGAACAGCCTTGTCCCCTCTCCCTCTGGGAGAGGGCTAGGGTGAGGGCGGTTGGCACAAAGCTCTCGCCTCATCCCTCGACTGGTCTTTCATTGCTCCGTACTGGATCGAGCATGAGCCAAGGGCCAAGCACGTCCCCTCTCCCTCTGGGAGAGGGCTAGGGTGAGGGCGGTTGGCACAAAACTCTCGCCTCATCCCTCGATCGGTCTTTCATTGCTCCGTACTGGATCGAGCATGAGCCAAGGGCCCAAGCACGTCCCCTCTCCCTCTGGGAGAGGGCTAGGGTGAGGGCGGTTGGCACAAAGCTCTCGCCTCATCCCTCGGTCGGTCCTTCACTGCTCCGTATTAAATCGAGCATGAGCCGTCTTCAGCATAAAAGCGCTGATCTCAAACTCGGAATTGAAGGCCGAAAGGAAGAGCCACTCGGAATGGGGCACCGGCCAATCCGGCGACAGCGAAAGCCGGTTGGCGTCACCCTGCCAGTGGAGGATCGGCTCCTTGTCGATGTCGAGATCGATCTGGTCTTCCTTCACCCGACATTCCAATTGGACGCGCTTCTTCAGCGGCAGGAAGGTTCCCGTCTTGGTCGATTCGTTGTCGTTGGCCGGTTTGCCGTCCAGATTGTGGAGGCCGGTGAAGCGCGAGTTGTAACCGTCGATCGCCAGCATCGTCTGCCGGCCGCCGACGGTGATGCCCAGACCGAAGCATTCGGACCCTTGGAGGCGCTCGACCGTCATCTCGAGCGAGTAGGACTTGGGCGGCTCGACCGCCACCTGAAGCCGGGCCTCGAACTCGCAGGGCGATCTCAAGACCCCCTCTTTCTCAAAGAACCAGATGCCCTGCACCCGATCGCGCCGCGGGTCGATCAGCCCGAGCAGGTTGACCGGTTGTGAGGAACCGGCCTTCTTCTCGCTCGCCGCCTGGGCGGGGGTGGCGCGCGTGGGACAGGCCGGAGGCATCACGTTTTCCTGCGGCCAGCCCCAGGGACGGTAGGCGGCGATGTATCCGTCGATGCCGGCCAGCGGCCAGGTTTCGCGCTGGACCACCTTTCCGTCGGGAAAGGCGTTCTGGTGGAGCACGACCACGGCGTCGTTGCGAACCTCTTCAACCACCGCCGTGTGATGGCCGAACCCTCTCGTGCCGCCGGGCAGCGTAACCGTGACCCGTTCCATCTGCAGGAGGTCGCCGGGAAGCCAGGCCTCACGCGGCCCCAACTCGCGTCCCCAATGATAGATGCCCCGCTTGCCCGTGCCCGCCGCCTTCAAAGCTTCTTCGGCAAGATGGGTGCAGTCCCCTTCGCGCACGGGCCGGCCCAGGGCTTTTCTGGCGAATTCCACGACGGCGCGATTTTCAGGCGGGATATTGTTTTCCAGCGACAGGGCCTTGTCGGAAGGCTCGACGACGCTGGTCCACAACGGCTTGGCCGACTGGCGACCGACGGCCACGATTTTTATGCGCGGCTTTTTACCCGCCAGCCACTCGACGCCGACGATCGCTTGCCGGTCGGTGTCTTTCAGCGCTTTGGCGTGATTGGCGTTGAAGGGCCGATCGGCTGTTTCCAGCTTTTCAAACCGACTGTCGGCCGCCGCCCGAACGGCGTCGATATGGTGGCGGCGCAAAGCGGCGGCCAATTCCAGCCCGAAGGCCTGCGGCACGTTCCAGGTCGACCGTCCCGCGGCGCCGTTGCGCACCGCTACCACGACGGCGGTTCCGCCCAGCTTCTCGGCGAGGTCCGCGCCGGGCTGCTCAACCATTCGCTCCAATTCGACGAAATCGGCCTTCGAACTGCCACTGACCGCTAAGGTCACTAAGAAGGCGACACTTGCCCGCGACCGAAACATGGTGACGATGCCCTTTCTTGCTTGGAGCCGCTCGACGTTCGCTACGCTCGATGATGCAGCGTGACGTGCGTCGTGACAAGCTCGAGGTTATCGGCTGCGACCAGCCGTCGCCAGGCAGCCAACCCGGCGTCGGCCACGAGCGACCAATCATCGCTCGGCTTCGCTTCGCGCCGCGCGATCTGCATTCAGCGATCTGTTGAACTCGAACCAGTGCTCGGCATACTCGGGCGGCGGGGACGTGCGGCGACCTCGCCGCGCGTTGCCTTTTTCGTCCCGCGGCCTTGCGCCCGCCGCTTGGGAAGCCCCGGCCGGCGGCAAGGCGACGCCGGCGAATGCATCGTCGAGCTCTCGCCTGGCGGAATCGCCGCGAGCGGCCGGCTCCTGGTCCGCGTGCCCCAGCCGCTCCCACTGGGCCAGGAAGCGCTCGACGTCGTCGCGGGTCCATCGCAAACGGTCGAGCAGGTCCGGGCTCAAATCGTCCGAGGCAAGTTGGTCTCTGAGACGCTCGATCGCGAAGTCGGTAACCCGCTGGGCGTACAAGGGATTCGCTTCCTCGCCCCCGGGTTCCTCGTCGTCGACGGGTCCGCGCGGCGGCGGAGCAGCCGGGCCGGGCCGGCCGCGTCCTGCCGGATCGGCCCCGGCGCCGCCAGGCTGCGCCCCCGGCTGTGCGATTTGGTTGGGATCGCCGCCCGCCGTCGGTGACGTGTGGTTCTCGCGCGGGGCCGTTTGAGGTCCGGCTGGCTGCGCCTTCGGCGGATGCTTGGGCGTTCCTTCGGGCGATTGGGGCTCCGCCGGATTCTGCTGACGGATTTGCTGCGGCGCGTCGTTGCTGTGCCCGGACGGGTCGGCCGCAGGGGGCGAAGGACTGTTGTCGGTTCCTCCCAGGCGCGTCTTGCCCGCCTGTCGATGGCTGCCGCTGCCTTGTTCGCCCGACGGCTTGCCGCCCGTGGGCTGGTTGGCCTTGGTGCGGTCGCCGCCCTTCGTGCCGGTCGGCCCGCCGCCTTGCTGGTCGGATTGCCCGCCGCCCTGGTTCGACGCCGTATTCTGTCCGGCCGCGCCCGTCCCCTGGTTCTCAGCTCGTTGGCCGCCGCCGCTTTTGCCGCCGCCCTGTCGGTCTCCCTTCATGTTCGACTTGGAATCCGACTGCTTGATCGCGCCCTCTTTTGCCGGCGCGTCGGGCTCGTCCTCATGTTTGGGCTTTTCACCGTCTAGGCTGATCTGCTTCTTGTCGCGCACCTGACTGATGTGGACCAGGTCTTCCGGCCGTTGCGCGGCGCCGGGGGGCGGAGACCCCTCATGATTCGTGCCCTGCTCGCCCGCGCCGGCGTCTCCCTTGTCGTTGGTGAACGGGTCGCCCCCTTTGTAATCGTCGAAGTTCTCCTTCGAGCTGGCGTTCTCTTTCTCGTTCGGGTCGCCCGACCCAAACACGTCTTCCCCCTGACCCGGCTTGGGCGGTTTGAGGCCGTCGGCGTTCTTCGGCATATCGTCGCCGAGCTTGGCTTTCCTTTCTTGCGGCTTTTCGGCAGCCGCGTCGTTCCTGGGTCGCCGCTCCCCCTTGCCCGACACGCCGTCGGGCATCTGTTTCTGCGGCTGATGCCGCGACGACTCGGCGCCCGACATGCCGCCGCGGCGGTGGGAGTTTTCGCCCTGATGCCGCTCGCCGCTGGCGTCGGAGGTTGAGGGTCGAGCAAGATCGTCGGGCATCGGGTGATCACCGCGATGCGGCTCAACCTTGTTGCCGGGCCGATCATCCACGCCCGACTGCCGGGGCTTCTCGGTCTCGCCCGATTGGCCTCCGTCGTGCCGTTTCATTCCAGGTTGGAATTTCGCCTGCGGTTGTTCTTGCACCTTGCCCGGTTGCCGGGGAGTATCGGGCTTCGAGCGCTCTTTCTGGGTGCCGCCCGACGAGCGGCTGCCGACGTTGTCGGCCTGGGGGGCGCCGGCGGAGTTGTCGGCGCCCTGGTTGCCCGAAGACTGCCGGAAGGTCGCTTCGACGCCGTCCTCTTTTTTGCCGGCCGTGCCCTGCTCCGCGTTCTGCGCCTGCGGGCCGCCCTCACCCATCTTGTCCGTGGTCGACGGTTGGGGCGGCCGGTTCGGGCCCGTCGGGTCGGTCGGACGCGACGACGCATGCTCGTCGCCAGGGCCCTGCGGAGATCGACGCTGCTGGTCTCCCGGCCCTTTGAGGCTTTCTTCTTCAAAGAACTGGCGGATCTCCGTCATGGCCCGATCCGCATCTCGCTCGGGATCAAGGCGGCCCGGCTGGTCGCCCCGGCTGCGTCGTCCGGCGGACTCAGTTTGATTTTGTGGTTGGCCGTCGTCGGCCTGCCTTCGATCCCGCTCTTCCGCCGTCGCTGCGTTCGTTCGGGGCTGTTCGCCTGATCCGGCACGACGGTCGGGGTCGGCGGGGGCGTCCGCCGCCGACGGATCGTTGTCTTCCGTCGACCCCAGCTTTGGATCTCTTGTCTGCCGAGGGCCGATCTCGGCGTCCGACGAGGCGACGCGCAGGCGAAGGTGGGCCGTCTCGGCTTGATTCGCCTCCGGTGCCCGGTTGTCGCGTGCCGAGGCCCACACCTCAATCTGTTCGCCCGGCGAGAGCTTCCAGCGGGCCGGATCAAACGAGTAGCCGCCCTCGAACTTGCCTCGGCGCGCCTCGGAGAGCAACGGCTCGTCTACGAGCGGCAGCCCGTCGCGCCGGGCATGAAAGCGAACCTCGGCCAGTTTGAAGTCGCGATCGACGGCTCGCACGGCGAACCTCATCGGGCGATCCGCCGGCGTAACCAACTGTTCGCGGAGCCCCACGCGGGGTTCGACAAATTCGATTTCTGGCGGCAGATCGTCGGTCACCTCCACCGAGTACTCGATCGGCTTGGTATTTCCTTCCCCCTCCAGGTTATGAAACCGCAACTGGTAACTCGGGTGCTGCGCCCGGCGTGTCTTCGGATCCAACTGCAACGGAAACTCGACCGTTGCCAGGCAGCCCTCGACCTTCATCGCCAGATCGTCGTGGCGGTCGCATTGGAAGTCCATCGCCGCGCTGCGAATCGGCTGGGTGGCCCTCGCCCGCAGCAGAACTCGCGTGCCGTCCAGCGCCTGCAGGTCGCCCTGGCCTCGTTCGACCCGCGGCGGGATATCGCTGTAGTCGGGGTAGGTGTAGGTGACCTCCTCGACCGTAATCGCCGGAGCGGCCTGCACGTGTACCCGCCAGCGCGGCGATATGGCGTCGCCCGCTTCGATCCAGTATTCGAGATCTTGCTGCAGACCGATCTCGTCCGACGGAAGCCGTGCCAGGTAGCGATAGCCGTCGTCGGACTCGGTCATCTGCGTTGAGCGCCGCACGATGCGGTTGTCGAGCGTGGAGTAGACGAGCAAAACCGGTTCGTTCGGCCTCAGGCTCCTGACTTCCGCACTCACCGTGAGGCGCTGCTCGTGGCAGGCGTGCGCGTCGCCGGGGTGTACGTCGACAATGGCGACTCTCGTCGGGGCCGCGATGTCGGCCCAGGGAACGATAATGCGCTGAAAAGAGGCGAATAGGCTCTTTGGCGACGCCACCAGGTAGACGGCGATAAAGGCCACGATCGCCGCCAGCACCAACAGCCCGCGTATAATCGGCCCACGGTCGATGGCCGCTTCGCCCCGCGCAACGACCAGCGAATTCACGGCCTCCGTTTTGACCTCTTCGTAGACGGATGCCGGCAACCGCGTGTTGCCCGATCGCAAAAAGAGAAAATTAATCAGGCTGTTCTTCGCCTGAGACTGGCTGCGCTCGAGCGTCCAGGCCGCGTAAACGGAACTCACCCGGCGAAGAGAGAGCCGAACAAGCAGCAGGGCGGAAAGTGCAGCCAGGCCGGCGACCAGTCCGACAAATGCCGCGATGCGGCCGAGTGAGCCCAGCCCCGCACCTTGCTGGTCGACGAGGGCCGCAGCCATCAGGTAAGCCAGCGATACGGCAACCAGCGTGGTCAGCGAGCTGGCCACGTCGACCAACTTGATGTTTCGCCGGGTCCGGCGAATGTGCGTCTCGATGAGGCGATCGCGGCCCCCGAATCGATCGGTGGCGACCGTCGGCTGCTCGGCCAGAGGTAGGGCGGGTTCAGCAATCCCGGCTGGCATCTTAACCACCTTTTGGGGCGACACACATTGTACCCCGGTGGGTTGAAAAGAGACCGCCGCGAGAGCTTACTTTTCTGTGTGGATCGCGCGGCCAGCTACCGGGTTTCGTGCGATTCCGGCTTTCGGCCGACTTGCGACAGGCGACGACCGATGACCATCGCGTCAACCGGGTTGGCTCTCTGGTAGCGGTCGCAGCTTACAACGGCAATCTCCTCCCAGTCGAACGGCAGAGGCTTGCGGCGGCCGCGCACGGAATGAAAACAGAAGTAGTCGTAGTCGGGCACGTCTCCCTGCTTCGGCCAGTCGAGCCAGGGAATGGTTTGGCCGTAATAGTAAACGAATGGATGATGCGCCCTTCCCAAGCTAACGAGATGAACCCCGGCGGGCAGCCGCTCTTTGACCTGGGTCACTTGCTCGGCAATGTCCTCACTGCGGCGAATCGCGTCGTTCAAAATCGGACCGTTGAACGTCAGACCCAGAAAGGCGGCCAGGGCCGTCACTCCGGCGACGGCCTGATACGACGTGGATGAACGGCGGGCTCGCCACAGGAGTGCGGCGGCGAACAGCACCGCTAGCGCATAGCCCAAAGCGAAGGGAACGGATTGACGAAGGTCCGGCGGCCCCCACGGCGGCAGAAGGCTGGCGCCTAAGATCACTACCGCCGTGGCCGCCACCCCGACGACGGCGCAGGCGAGGTAACGCCGCCACAGCGAGGCGAGCGCTGCGGAGGCGGCCGGCGACCAGGCACGCTCGATGACGATTCCCACCAGCGGTGCGAAGCACGGATAGAGCGGCATGAAGTAGCGTCCGCGCGCCTGCGGCGCCAACCAGCAGCTTGGAAATGCCACGGCGATGGCGACGCACAGAAAAAGGGCCGGGTCGCGCGCCGAGCCGAGCGAGCGGCGAAAGTCGCGGTTCAAAAAGGCGAAGAGCCAGACCGACCAGGGGAGGAGACAACCGAAAATCTCGCACGGAAACGTGAGCAGGTGTTTCAGCACCGGCCCCAGGCTTGAATAGTCGAATCGCGCCACGGACGTGTGACCCCAGGTCTGTAAAACGTGCGGCCAGTCGACTGCCAGGGAAAAGGGGACCTGCCAAGCGGCCACGACGGCAGTCCCGGTGGCCAAGCCAAGCAGGTGCGACCAGCTTAAGAGGAACCGCCAGTCGCGCCGTAGGACGAGGTAGACCACCGCCGCCGACGTGAAGTAGATCGGCCCTTGCGGTCCCTTGGCCAGCGCCGCCAGCGCCGCCAGCGTGTAGCCCAGGCACCAGGTCTTCCAGGCGGCCGTGCCTCGGCGGTAGGCCAGGTGCCACAGCAGCAGCGATGCGCCGACAAACACGGTCAGCGTCGCTTCCGTTTCGGCCAGCATTCCCAGCGTGAGGATCTGCCCCATCGTCGCGTAGGCCAGGCCGGCCGCCAGCGCGCCGTTGCGGCTGAGAAAGTCGCGCGAGTAGCCGTACACAACAAGCGTTGTGGCCAGGGTCGCCAGCACGGTCGGCAGCCTGACGGCGACCGTTCCCGTGCTGCCCGTGACGAGCATGCTCAAAGCGATCAACCAGTTGCCCAGCGGGGGTCGGTCGGGGAAGAGGCGACCCTGCTCGCGCGGAATGACCCAGTCACCCGTCTCGAGCATCTCCATCGCCACGCGAGCCCGCCGGGTCTCTTCTCCCCGGAGCGTCAGGTCGCCCAGCCGGGTGAAGTAGATGCCGGCCACGACAACCAGCAGCACCACAGCTTGCGGTTCCATCCGCAGCTTGCCGAACCATGCCGTCAGTCGCCCGATTGATCGGACGATGCAATGAGCGCGAGAATAAAGACCTTCCATGGCCCGGAAGTCTCGCAAATCGCCCGTTTTCGGGCCAGACGAGTTTGTGAGACGCCGCTAGCTAGCCGCCGCGATAGCCGCCGTTGACGGGCAAGACCTGCCCGGTGACGAACGAGGCGGCGGGCGAGACGAGAAACCGCGCGGCCCGGGCCACGTCGTGGGGCGTTCCCCAACGGGCAAGCAGGCTCTCTCGCTGGGCGCGATCGCTCCAGTAGTCGCTGGCCCGCTCCCCCCAGGCCGTTTTGATCCAGCCGGGGGCCAGGCAGTTTACGCGCACCTCCGGCGCCAACGATCTGGCGAGGCTGCGGGTGAAGGCCATGACGGCCCCCTTGGTGGCGGCGAAAAGCTCGCCGCTGTCGCCCGCCATGCCGTGCTCGGCCTGGTCCCAACCGAGGTTGGCGATCGCGCCCGAGCCGCGGGCCTTCATTTTGGCGCCGACCAGGCGGCTGAGCCGCATCGTGGCGACGACATCGACACGCCAGAGTTGGTCGAGTTTTTGCTCGAACGGCCAGCGAGCCGCGTCGCCGGTGAGGACGTCGGCGCCCGCGTTGTTGATCCAGATGTCGAGGCCGCCTCGCCACGACCAGGCTCGCTCGACGAACGCCTCGTGCGCCCCTTCGTCGGCGAGGTCAAAGAGCACGACCTCGGCCTGCCGACCGACCGCCCTGATTTCCTCCGCAACGCCCTCGGCCGCCTCGCGCGACCGCCTGGCGTGAACGAGCACGTCGGCGCCCGCGGCGGCCAGTTCGAGGGCGATGGCACGTCCGATGCCGCTCGACGAGCCGGTGACGACGGCAGATTGTCCTTTCAGCTCGGTTTCCAAAGGCGTTGCGAGTCCAGGGGATCGAACGGTGTGATCGGCCCTTTCCGAATCCTTCTCGTGCATGACGTATATATTACCATAGAGCTTCCGCCGCTTTGCCCCACAATGACTCGTCGATGGCCACGGTCAACCGTCCGCTTAAGCCGTTTGAACTCAGCGAACGACTGGAACAAGCGGCTTTCGCCTTTCGTGGCTACAACCAGACCAACCTAGGCCGCACCCCCGAACTGCTGGCTCACGTCCGATATGGGCCGGTCTTTGAGCGGCATCTCCGCGAGGCGAGCGAGATCATCGGCGACCTGCTGCATGCGAACGTCAACCTGGTCGAGCGGGTACGCGCCAGGCAAGAAAGCACGCCCGAGACGTTCGCCGAGGATATCGGTCTGATCATGGCGGCGGAGGTGGCGCAGATCGAGCTGTTCGAGCAGTTGTTCGCCGTCCCCTACCGAGAAGCGCGGCTGGCCCTGGGCTACAGCCTGGGGGAAGTCACGGCGCTCGTGTGCGGCGGTGTTTTTACTCTGCGAGACGTTTTGCCTTCTCTGATCGGCATGGCCCGCGAGGCGGCCGAGCTGGCCCTCGACGTGACGATGGGCGTCGTTTTCTCGCGCGGCAAGGCGCTCGACGCCGAGGGGATCGAACGGCTCTGCCTGGAGATCACCACGCAGGGGCACGGCATGCTGGCCATCTCTTCCTACCTCTCGCCCAACACGGTGCTTCTGCTCGGTCAGGGAGACACGGTCGACCGGTTCAAGGCGCTGATGGGAAAGTATCTGCAGGGTGAAGTGAACCTGCGGAAGAACAAAGGGGTTTGGCCCCCCCTGCACACACCGATTCTCTGGCAGCGGGCGATTCCCAACCGGGCCGCGATGAACATCTATTCGGTCGGCGGCGGCTTTCGCGCGCCCCTGCCTCCCATCGTGTCGCTGGTGACCGGCAAAGTGAGCTACAACGATTTCAACAGCCGGGCCCTGCTGAACCGCTGGATCGACGAGCCGCAACGGCTTTGGGACGGCATCTGTGAGTTGCTTTCGCAGGGCATCGAAGTGGTGATTCACGTCGGTCCCGACCCGAACCTGCTGCCGAGCACCTTCAAGCGGCTCAGCGACAACGTGACGGCCGAGCTGGCCGGGCGATCGCTGCGGAAGATCGGCATGCGGGCCGTCTCGAACATGATCGCCCGCCCCTGGATCGCCAAGATGATGTCGGCCCGGGCCGCCATCCTTCGGGCTCCCTACCTGGTGCAGGTGATTCTGGAGGACTGGCTGCTGGCGCAGCAGTGAGGGCGAACGACTGCGGCGGGGCTGGTCAAAAAAATAGTTCTGACCTGCTCTGTAGAAAACCAAATCCAGAGGATCATCACGTTGTGGGTCAGAACTCGTAAAAAGATTTCGCGCCATTGAGACCAGTAGTGACGAGCGCGAAGCGCGGAGTCGAGAAGGCGCTTGAGCATGCTGTTCGTGGTTTCGACTTGCCAGCGTTGACCGTACTTCTTCCTGTTGAATCGCGTCGCCATCCATCGCCGCCAGCGGCCCCTCGGCAGCTTGGCCGTGGGCCGACCGCGGATCGGCGGAATGATCGTCCGCATGCGGTGTTCCTGACGAGCGTAAACATGAGCTGCCTCGCTGTCGAAAGCGGCATCGG
>DASZPH010000069.1:0-10643 GCA_035550375.1 Pirellulales bacterium
GCTGGTCGAGGCAACGCTCGACGGCTTTATAAAGCACTTCGCATGGTTGCTTGGGGACGAGGGGACAGACGCGCGATTTGGAAGCCAACATGCATATCGGTTCCGCGTGGAAATGGAGATCGTGGACGTTGAAACGGGCCAGGTTATTGAAGAGCAAGCGGTTAACCGGGGTGGCAGGTTTTTTGGGAGTTACTGGGGTCGATGGCTGAATCGATATTCATCCAAGACGCGTCCAGGTGGGGGAGCAGAAAACGAGGTGGGGTGAGGCAGGAAACCGCACAAAAAAGGGGTCAGAACTATTTTTGTCTGTGGCTCGGCGTGCCTTCAAAGGGTCAGAGCGATTTCATAAATGGTTCTGAGTTCTGCCCCTTTGCACAGGGCAGATAACGGCACAGGGCAGATAACGGGACAGGTCCAATTATTGATTTGACGCAGCGCCGTTATTGTGCGTTCAATTATCAATTGGACCCACGCGATATAGGTGACGCATTTTAGCTGCCGCTCAGTCGACCGCCACCGACGGCGCGATGGCTGGCGATGTCGCTGACAGCCAGCCGGCAAAACGCCGCAAAGGAGATCGCCATGGCGTCAGTTTGCGTTGCTCGTCTCGCGGGGCAACGCCGAGAGCAAAGATGTCTTGACTGAGAAATCTCTCCAGGTATGCAAAGGGACCAGTCGACGACAAGGCGAAGCATGGGAGGCCGAGAATGGGACCGAATGGCACGCTCGCGGGCGAGGAGCAACTGATTCTGGCGCTGGCGGCCGGGGCCACCGTGCGGGAGGCCGCCGAGCGCGTCGGCGTCGGCGAACGAACCGTCCACCGCCTGCTGGCGGACGCCGACTTTCGACGGGCCGTGAGCGAGGCCCGCGGCCGGCTGTTTGATGGCGCGCGGGGCCGGCTGGCCGGGCTCGCCAGCAGGGCCGTCGAGACCTTGGAGCGGCTGATGAGAAGCAACAAACCGGCCGAGGCCCTGGGTGCCGCGAAAACCGTCTTGGAACTGGGGCCGCGGTTGAGCGAGGCGACCGAAGCGGAAGAGCGGATAAGCCGCTTGGAAGACGACACCGATGAACAGATCGGTGGAATCCAAACGCCCGCGGAGGAGGAGGAACTGATTCTTACGCTGGCCGCCGGGGCCGCCGTGCCCGATGCCGTCGAGCAAGCCGGCATTAAGGAACGAACCTCCCGCCGCCTGCTGGTGGACGCCGATTTTCGACGGGCCGTGAGTCGGGCCCGTGGTCGGCTGTTCGATTCCGCTGTGGGCCGGCTGGCCGGTCTCGCGGGCCAAGCCACGAGCATCCTGGAGCGGCTGATGGAAAGCGACCAACCATCCGTGGCCCGAAGGGCCGCGAAAGCCATCTTGGAACTGGGGCCGCAGCTGCGCGAGTCGACCGAATTGGAAGAGCGGATGAGCCGCCTGGAAGATCGGGCCGACGAACCGACCGACGGCACCCCAACGCCCGTCATCGCAGACAACGGGCGGTAAGGCGAGGCTTCGACCTGAAGCCGGCGAAGCTCGAAACGCGGCAAGCCGAGACGGGCGCTCTCAGGCCGCGCAACCGTGTCGGGGCGGGATGCCCGACCAGCCCGGATCATTCACCGGCCCCGTAGGCTCGCGCAGACTGCGCCGACACTAACCCGAAGCGTGAGCGAGGGAAGTTGCGTCGTGCTCCTCGCTTAAATTTCGCGATTGGCGGGGGCAGATGAGTAATCAAGGCTAGGCAAGCCCGCGACCCAGCCTGCCCGCGTTCTGGCGAACGCGGCTCCCCACGGCGACCCAGCCCGCCTCTACGACGACGAGCGCCTTCTGCTCCAGGGGCCGCCGTCATGCCCGCACCAGCTCGTCATCGCCCGCGGACCTGCCAATATCTGCCAATCTCTGCCAATGTCTGCCAATCTCTGCCAATGTCTGCCAATGTCTGCCAATGTCTGCCAATCTCTGCCAATGTCTGCCAATCTCTGCCAATGTCTGCCAATCTCTGCCAATGTCTGCCAATCTCTGCCAATGTCTGCCAATCTCTGCCAATCTCTGCCAATCTCTGCCAATCTCTGCCGCGACGTCGTCGGTGCCGACCCCAATGCGATGCCGTGCGGCCAAGGGCGGCAAGATGCCGCCGCTACGGAGTTGGCGTCGATTGGCGCTTTGGACTTTCCCTGTTATGTGCCCTTGAGGCACCGTTAGGGCCGCCTCTTGGGACGGGGCGGGTCGAAAACGACCAGCCTTGCCGGGCTGATTAAGAACGTCGGGGTCCGCCACCCGGCATCCTTGGCCGTTAGCTCATAGTCTGCAGTATTCGAGGAATCGTGATCGCGAGGAGACACGCCATGCTCCGGTTCGTCGTTGGCGCCGTCCGGTTCATCATTATGCCGTGCCATCGCTGATCTCCGCGCTGAAATGCTGCTTGCCAGTCTCGTTGGGAGTTCCTGCCATTGCCCCCTAACTCCACAAGTTCCGGTCGAGCATCCGATAGTTGATCGCCTCGTTGATGTGAACCGGCCGGATGGCGTCGCTGGCGTCGAGATCGGCGATGGTGCGGGCGACACGCAACACCTTGTCGTGGGCGCGGGCCGAGAGGCCAAGCTCGTTCACGCTGGCCCGCAGAAGGTTCAAGCTCTCGTCGTCCAGCTTGCAAAATGCTCGGACCTGCCGAGACGACATCTTGGCGTTCAGCCGGGTGTTCGTGCCGGCAAAACGGGCCGCCTGCAGCTTGCGCGCGGTCAGCACCTGCTCGCGCATCTGTGCGCTCGTCGTTCCGGCCCCGGCGCTCGATAACTCGCGGAACGGAACGGCGGGCGCCTCCAGGTGAATGTCGATGCGGTCCAGAAGCGGCCCGCTGATCTTGGCCATGTATTTTTCGATCTGAGGCGTCGTGCAGTGGCAGCTCCGGCGAGGATCGTTGCGGTAACCGCAGGGGCATGGGTTCAGAGCCGCCACGAGCATGAAGTTGGCCGGAAAGGTCGTGCTGGCCAGCGCCCGGCTGATCGTCACCGTGCCGTCCTCCAGCGGCTGCCGGAGCACCTCCAGCGTGCGGCGGTTGAATTCGGGCAGCTCGTCGAGAAACAACACGCCGTTGTGCGAAAGCGAGATCTCGCCAGGCGTGGGAGTCGAACCGCCCCCCACCAGCCCCGCGTCGCTGATCGTGTGGTGCGGGCTGCGGTAGGGCCGCGTGGCCAACAGCGGCTGGCCCGCCGGCAACAGCCCCATGGCGCTGTAGATGCGCGTGGTCTCGATCGACTCGCCGGCCGTGAGGTCGGGCAAAATCGTCGGCAGCCGCTTGGCGAGCATCGTCTTGCCCGATCCTGGCGGACCGAGCATGAGTAGGTTGTGCCCCCCGCTGGCCGCGATGACGACGGCCCGCTTGGCCATCTCCTGGCCTTTGACGTCGGCGAAATCGATTTCGTAGCGGGAGAACGCCTGGAACCATTCGTCCAGCCGGGGCGGGGTCGGCTCGATGTCGACCTGCCCGGAAAGAAAGGCCACGGCCTGGGCCAGGCTCGATACGGCGATGACCTCGACGCCCGAAACCACGGCCGCCTCGCCCGCGTTCTCCCGCGGCACGATCAGTCCACGCAGCTTCTTCTCCGAGGCCGCGGTGATGGCCATCGAGAGAGCGCCCTTGGCCGGCCGCATGCTGCCGTCGAGGGCCAACTCGCCGACCACGGCATAGTCGTCGAACTTGTCCGACGCAAGCTGGCCGCTGCCGGCGAGGATGCCGACGGTAATCGGCAAATCGAACGAGGCGGCCTGCTTGGGAAGGTCGGCCGGTGCCAGGTTGATCACGATCCGGTTCTGCGGCCGGATGAACCCCGAATTCACCAGGGCCCGTTCGACGCGGTGGGTACACTCCTTGACCGCCGCTTCGGGCAGCCCGACCAGAACCGTTTTAGGCAAGGCCCCGTCCGAAACGTCGACTTCCACCTCGACGGGCAGCGCTTCGATACCCACCAACGAGAAGGTGCGGAGCCGTGCTAGCATCGAGTTGCCCGGTGTTCGGCCGTAAAGGAGATCGGCCGACAACCGGCCAGGCGTCATTGTGCAGGCTTGGTTCTCCCCCCGCAAGAAGTGGCGGGCCGGGCGGGAGTAACGCCCGCCCGCACCCCGACGCGTTTTTCTTCGCCCCGACCCTTTAGCCCCGTAACCGGGTCGGAAGATCTTGCCACTAATGTTCCAGGTGGGGCATCCGGCTCGTTTCGCTGGTTTTTTTTGCTTTTCGTCCGGGACAAGAGACTCCGCGAAGCGCTTTTTTGCGTGGCCCGAAACTTACTATTTGGTAAGTTTCGCCGGCCTTACTGCCCGTCAAGGCCGGGCAAAGATAGCAAAATGGTTTACGAATAGTGTTCGGCGGCGCGTGCCAATTGGCCCGCGGTGGTTCACGGCTGAACAGCAACAGAACAGGTTCGTAGGGAACACCGAGGCAGGGGCGAAACTGCTATGAGCAAGACTTCTGCTGGGGTCGTCGTCGATTTTCAGCTCGTCACCGAGTTCAACGCCGTTCGCGACCAACTGCTCGGCCTGGAACTCAACGGGCATTGGGAGAAACCGCTGGCGTACTGGGCGCAGGCCACCGACCGCCACCTGCCGATGGCGCTCGTCGACCGGACGCTGAAGTGCGTGGTCGAGACGCCCTTCCAGCAGCTCGCGCAAACGCCGGGCGTCGGGCCCAAGAAGCTGAACTCTTTGATCATGCTGCTCGGGCGGGCGGCGAACAGTCGCGCGACGAACGGCACAGGCGGCGTTTCGCACGTCAACGGGCAGAAGACGGAGCGCAAGTCAGACGACGCGTCGGCCATATCCGAGGAGTTGTGGTGCCTGTGGGGATCGAATCTGCGCAGTCGCGGGCTAGAAACAGAAACGCTGGGGCGCTTCGCTCCGAGCCTTCGCCAGATTCCCAGGTTGATGTGGCGCAAGCGGCTCGACGATTATTTGTCGCTGTCGCTGGCCGAAATTCGCGCCCTTCGCCGCCACGGAGAAAAAAGGGTTGCCGCCCTCATCGAGATCGTGGGCGGACTCCACAAGATCACGGAGCACCTGGCGAGTCAACCGCACGTGGTCGTCCGCATCGAACCGCGGTTCGTCGCCCAGCTTGAAGACTGGTTTGCCGCGTTCTCGCTGGCCGTGTCGTCTCGCAACCGAGCGGCACCGGCCCCAGGTAAGGGCGAGGGAACCGGCCGGGAACTGCCCGACGACTTGTCCGTCTGCCGCGAACTGATCGAACCCCTCATCGAGCAAGCGCGAATCGACGTGGGCGACCACGCCGCCGCCATCCTCGGCGAGCGCATTCTCCGACCTCAATCGAGCATGCAGCACACGGCTGGCCAGCTTGGGCTGACGCGCAGCCGCGTCTACGAGCTCATCACCGAGACGGCCGCGGCGTTGGAGGTGCGCTGGCCTCAAGGCCGCCGGCGGTTGCTGGAGCTGCGCAGCCAGTTGGCCGAAGCCGTCGACGACGGCGGCAGCCAGTACAGCGCCAGCTTGTGTCGCGTCGAAATCACGCTCGCCCTGCTCTTTCGCGACCGGCCGCATGCAGAAATGGCAGGCACGCGAAAGAAGCCGTAGCCGCGCCCGCCAACCGGGCGTTTTGCCTACGCGTCCAAGCGGGCAAGTCGCCTGCTACTTCGTGCCGAGATCGACGGTTGAGATCTGCCCCTCCCGGTCGATACGAAACACGCTCTTGGCTCTTGGATCGACGACGAGTAGGTTTTCGTCTTGCCAGGCCAGCGCCACCGGTTGGACGAGCGGATCGCCGGCAACCCACTTTTGAGGTTGCGGCTTGCCGCCCGACGGGATCTTCCAGACGGCTCTGGCGTAACCGTCGCAAACAAAGGCCGTGCCTTCTTTGTCGACCGCGACCGAGTGCGGAAACTCAAACGCCCGGCCAGAAATCACGGTCTCGACGTTTCCCTTGGAATCGACCCGCAACAGCGCGTTCGTGCCGCGCGAGACGACCCACAGCCGCCCTTCTCCGTCGAGGCAGATGCCGGCAGGCTCCGGGACGTCGGCGTAGCGCTCGACTTTCGTTTTTTTTCCGTTCGACAAGGCGATCTTCCAGATTCGGGGCAGCTCTAAATCGGAAACGAGCAGATCGCCTTGCGCGTCGATGGCGATCCCCATGGGAATGCCGATCGACGCCCCCGTGAGCGGCTGCGGTTGGCCGTCGGGGTCGAACCGATATACTTCCCGCGTCGCGCTGTCGCCGACGTACAGTCGGCCTTCGGAGTCGATCGCCAGACAGCGGGGCGCATTGAGAGGCGTGCGAAACGATTTGCTCCCCTGAAAGAAGACGCCCAGCTTCCCTCCTTCCGACTTCCAGATGCCCGGCAGGTTGCGATCGACCAGGTAGATGGCGCTGCCGTGGGTGGCGATCGCCAGCGGATACTCGAGCTCCTGGGCGTCGGCCGGCCGGCCGGCCAAGCTACCTAGAACCGTGACGACAGCAAACGTGACTTTCGTGGCCGTGAGAAGAGCGGACATGATCAATCCAGGATGGGTGAGAATGAAATGAACGGGCCAAATAAAATGACTTCTTACTACAGACGTTCTGTTTCTTCTCTTCCCGCGACGATTTGTGCCTTAGAGCCGATCCGAGAGCTGGCGGGCAGGCGAGACGTCCGCCCCGCGCTGCCGGTTCTCGGATCGCTCCGCCGGGTTCGTTAAGGAGTCCAAAAGACCCCAGGATGCTGAGTTCGCGTTTGGTACGTGCGTAAATAGTCGAGGTACGTCGCCGGGTCGGCGACAGCTTCGTCGTCGACGTAGGGGTAGCTGTCCATTCGGCCGAAGGGCAGCGGCTCGACCGCCTCCCCGTAGACGGTGTTCAGGTCGCAGTCTTTGTCCCAACCGACATTGTAGAGCAAAAAATCACGTTTCCAGCCCGGGGGAGGGGCGGATTCGGGGACGGAGAACCGCAAGCTCAGCTCATCGCCGGCCCCCAGTACGACGAGCCGATCGTCGTTCGCCGTTAAAAGCTCGCTCACGTCGCCGTAACGGGTGAAGTGGCCGCGCATCGCCGGCCACTTCGGTTCGGCCTCGACGCGGTCGTAGTCGTATCTTTCGGGGCCGTTGTCGATTCCCGGCGCGCGGTGCGAGAACCCGCGGTAGTGCAGATCGGCGTCGAGCAGCTTGAGCGCGGTCTGGCGGACTTCGGCCGGAATCTCATTCACCGTGATGAACGCCTCGTCCCAATAGATCTCCATGTTCGTGGCGATACGCAGACGGCAGTCGCCGGTGGGAAAAAGGCCGTTCAGGTCGACCGCGATCGTTTTGGTCTTTCCGCCGGGAAATCCCAGGTAGGGGATCGCCTCGCGCCACCCGCCATCGGCGTCGGGCACCCAGAGCGAAGGGGGAGCGGGTGGTTTCAGACCGGGGTTCTGCGAAATCGCCACGTTGGTCGACGTTCCGCTAGGAAAAATCCAGCCCGTGAGGAAGAGGGTAATCTGCCGGGCATTTTCGAGCCGGCCGAAATCGAGCTCGACGAAATGGTCCTCGGCGTAGCCAAAGGCGAGCTGACGATCAAAGGGCTTCGCGTAGGCCCGATCGCGCCGACGGACGCGATCGAGAATGTCGCGTCCCCGCTGGTCGCGCGCGGCACGCGGCCGCCGCGGCTCCCGGGCCGTGTGGATCTTGAACTGGGCGATTTCCGCCGGCCCGACTTTTTCGTTGGAATAGATCTCGACGTCGGCCGGATGGTCGACGGCGATCAGGCGCACCTCGTCGAAGTAGGCCGCTTCCCACAACTCTTCGGTGATCTGCAGCGGATAGCAGCCGTCCCGTTCGTGGAGTTGTTCGCCGCCGATTCGCAGGTACTCCCAGGACCGCGACGGAGCGAGGTGGCCCTCGGCCAACTGCAGGCCCAAGGGAGCCGCCCAGAGACAATCGGTGCAGAACTCAAACCGCCGGCCGTTCCAGGTGTAAAGATAAGGGCACGAGCCGAGCAAGACCTGCTCGTCGCAAACCACGAGGTTTGTCCCCGGCTCGACGACGTCTTGAGGGACGCCGGTGGTCCACATCACGCGCACGTTGTCAGGGCGCGCGTCGCCGAGTCCGAAGTGGGTTTTTGCCGATCGGACAAGCCGCCGCTGCAGGCGGCTGCCGCTACGAACTTCAACGATGCTGCCAAATCCGTAGTGATTGGCCCGCATGGCGATTGTTTGCGCGTCGACGACGCCGGCGCGCAGTTCCACATCGATCCAGGAATTGTCATTGCCCCCTTTGTTCGAGTAGAGCACCACGCGTCCCGCCTCGGCGACGGCCAGGTCTTCATCACCGTCGCCATCGAGATCGCCGGAGCGGCACACGCGGATCTCCTGCAGAGCTACGGTCAACAAGGAAACGGGCGCCGGCACATTGCTTCCGGGCGCGCTGCGAAAAAAATCGATCGACTTGCTGGTCCACGTCGCAAGATCGAGGTTGCCGTCGTTGTCAAAATCCCAGGTCAAGACACCTCGGCAGGCCGTCGACGACACCTGCTCGCCTGACTTGGGAGTAACGAGGCCCGATGGGCTGGTGTCGGTTTGGATCAGCGTGGCGCCCGACTCGCCGGCGGTCAGCAGATTCCAAGAGCCGCGTTGCCCCACGTCAAACAGCTCAACCGCTTCGGCGCGGCCAAGCGCCTCAAAGTCGGGCTCGAACTGTCGCCAACGGAATTGCCCGTGCCTCAAGTTTTCGAGATATCCCGCGGCCTGGCCCCCAGCGGCCGGCAAGACGAGATCGAGGTCGATGTCGCGGTCCCAATCGACCGCCACGATCGCGCTCGGCGAGTAGCTACTGGGCGGCAATTGACAAGACCCCGTGATGTCGGCAAACGTGAGATCGCCGCGGTTCGACCAGAGGTGCATGCCGTCGTCGGCGGCCAGCGCGACATCAAGGTCGCCGTCGGCACTAAAGTCGGCCGCGACGACAGCCTTCACATTCTTGGCGTCGCCCAGCTCAGGAGACGGCGGTACTTCGACCAGCGACCGTGTGCCGTCGTCGTTCAAATCATTCCGCAAGAAGCGAATCCCGGCCGCACCATAAACGATCAGGTCGAGATCGGCGCTGTGGCAGGGCGCATCGGCTGCCGCCGCCGCGGCGCCGCTTGCAGTCGCCTCACCGCCGCTCGGCGCGCCGTTGCCCGGCCCTCCGCCGGCCGACGGACGTTTGACTTGTTGGGCTTTGCGATGCGCTTCGGTGCCCGGCTGCTGCGGATCGTCGCGATCCAGATCGGCCACGAGCAGGTGACGAAATCCGGCCGGTAGCGACAGGTGTGCGATCCTGCGCCAAGAATCGCCCTGCTGGCCGCGGCTATACACCTCGGCCGCCGTATCGCGAAGCACGATCAGGTCCAGCCGGCCGTCGAGATCGAAATCGGCGAGCTGCAGGTCTTCGACGCCGACCAGCCGCGGCGGCTGCCCCGTCGCCGGCAGTTCCGACAGCGTCACCTGCGGCGGCGCAGACGAGTCGGCGTCGGCCCGCTTCGGGCATGAGGCGTTAAAATCGTAGATGACGTATTCCAGCGGATGGCGCTCGATCCGACGTAAATCGCTTTGCGTCCAAGGCTCCGGGCGAACCACGTTGGCAAACTGCGATACGAGGCGGCGCACCATCTGCCAGTCCCCCTTTTCCGCCGCGCCTTGGACCTGATCGAGCCAGGCCACCGGATCGGAGATCACGCCGTTGCTGCGCTTCACCAGGTTGGCCGTCAAACCGGGCATCTTCGCCAGCGATGCCTGCATCGACTGCGCCGTCTGTTTGATGTCGGCGTCCTTCACCGAGGCCTGCCTGTCGAGCCATTTGACCTGCATCGCCAGGTTGTTGGGAACAACGCGGTAGGCCCGGCGCAGCGCCTCGGTTGCTTTGTCCTGTGATTCCGCGTCGTTTGAACTCTCCAGGACGGTGAACAGCTCGTACCACAGCGGCCCGTTGTCCGATTCCAGCTCGACGGCCCGATTCAGATCGGCCACGGCCCGACGTGCATCGCCCGTGAAGGCGGCGATTTTGCCGGACAGCAAATGGGCCACCGACGACGCCGGATCGGCTGCGATGAGGGCCTCGGCCGCCTCTCGTGCCTGTGCCGCCGTCTGGGCTTTTTGAGCCGGGTCCGAAAGGCTTTGCAAGAGCAGCAACCGCGTGATGACCAGGTTCCTTAGCGGCAACAGCTCGCCCGGTCTGGCGAGGCGGATCTCCTCAAACAGCGAATCGGCCTCGGATAGCTTGTTCGGCCGCTTGCCCGCGAGGGGACCGTTCTCCAGGTAGCCGACGGCGATATTCTTCTTGGCCTCGAGTAGCTCGCATTCCTGGGGCGAGAGGTCGTTGCGGAACGTAAAGCAGGCCACAACGACAATCACCGCACAAGCGCCGGCAACCGCCGCGCCGACAATCCAGCGGCCGTGGTGGGCGCGTGGCGGTGGAACGTCAGCGGCTTGCGACATCGGGCGTTTTCGGAATGAAAGGCGGCCCAGGATGGCCGGGAAAATGACAGCCGAAATTGTAACCTTCGATCAAGGTCGCTTCCAACGGAGAGCTGACGTAGTGTCTGGCCAGGGATTCTGGCAATGCTAATTTCTTTCGGGATCAAGGGTTGTCCAATAGAGGTGCCAAGCGTTACTGCTTTCTAGGCAATCTAACGCCATGAGTGCTTCGGCGTTGGCGCGATCCCATCTTCGGCCGCGG
>DASZPH010000070.1:0-7396 GCA_035550375.1 Pirellulales bacterium
CCTCGGACCGCTGATCGGCAAGCGCACCTGGGGCGGCGTCGTCGGCATCACCAGCTTGGGCCCGCTCCTCGATGGCGGCCAGGTGTTCGTACCACTTCAGGCGACCAACTCGCCGACCGGCGAATACATCATCGAAGGACATGGCGTGGAGCCGGACATCGAAGTCACGAACACTCCGAAAGAGGTCATCGCCGGAGGCGATCCACAACTCGACCGAGCCATTCTGGAGGTGCTTAAGCGGATCGAATCCGATCCTAAACGTCTGCCGTCACGGCCTCCTGACCCTGTGAAGACACCATGAATTGTCCCGGCCGTCCGTACATTTGAAGCCGCCGATGACACTCAGGGACCTGTTGCCGGGCGCCGCTCGCTTGGCTATCTAGCTCTCGCGGTCGATCTCTGCCAAACGAAGCCGTCCCCCTACCAGGACGCGCCCTCCTGAGCGCGCTGGCCGGGCCGTTTCAGCGCTTCCGTGGTTCACACAGATCGCACAAAGGAGCACCGTCCGGATGCCTCGGTCCATGTGACCAACGCAACTTTCGGAGAGGTGCTGCCAATAGTTCGACCCCGTCTATGGCGTCCGCCTCGGGCAGCGAGATCGGGCCGTCCAGCAGCGCCGCGACGACCTCCTCTTCCCTCCGAGGCGGTCCTTCAAGGCCTTGCTGCGGACTTCCAGCTTCTGCGCCGTGTCCGTCTCGGTCATCAGAATCTGCTCACCCTTTGCCGGGCTCCGGACCGTCGATTATTCTGAAACTCATGAGCGAGGTCACGCGCATCCTCTCTGAGATCAAGCAGGGCGATTCCGAGGCCGCCGGCCGCCTCTGGCCGCTCGTATACGACGAGCTGCGCCGCCTGGCCGCCCAGAAGCTCGCCGAGGAGAAGCCGGGCCAAACCCTGCAGGCCACCAGCCTGGTTCACGAAGCTTACCTACGGCTCGTGCCGGAGCCGGGTCGAGACCCAGGCGGAGACCAGTCCCGGTGGCAGTGCCGCGCCCACTTCTTCGCCGCCGCCGCGGAGGCCATGCGCCGCATTCTCGTGGACCAGGCGCGCCGCAAGCATAGCTTAAAGCGGGGTGGCGGCCGCCAGCGCCTGCCACTGGACGAGGCCGCCACGTTGGCGGACTCCGAAGGTGCGGCGCAAGAGGATCTACTGGCGCTGGACGAGGCCCTGCGCGAGTTGGAGGCCGATGAGCCGGTCAAGGCCCGGCTGGTCAAGCTGCGCTTTTTCGCCGGGGCATCGCTGGAGGACGCCGCCCAGATGCTCGACGTCTCGCCCGCCACGGCCAAGCGATACTGGGTCTACGCCCGCTCCTGGCTGTACGGCCGGTTGCACGACCCCTGACGGACGCCGGCCGAGATTTTTCGCCGCCGCGTGAGCCCTCCCCCCGCCCGATTACGCATGAAGAGGAGGTAGCCCTCCGGCACGGATTTGTTGCCATGAGCCCCCGCCCCCCGAGCATTGACACAATCCTGGTCGAGGCCGTGGAAATCGCCGACCCGGCCAAGCGTCGGGCCTTCGTCGAGAAGTGCTGCGCCGGCGACGCGGCGCTGATGCGACGCGTCGAGCGCCTGGTCGCCGACCATTTTCGGGCCGGCAGCTTCCTGGAGCGCCCGGCGGCCGACCTGCTGGCCACGGGTAACCTTACAACGGCGGGAAGCGCGGCGGCCGACTCGCCCGTTCCGATCGAGGGCCCCGCCGCGGTCATCGGCGCCTACCGGCTGCTGGAACAGATCGGAGAGGGCGGCATGGGCCTCGTCTTCGTCGCCGAGCAGCAGTACCCGGTCCGCCGCCGCGTGGCGCTGAAGGTCGTCAAGCCCGGCATGGACAGCCGCCAGGTCGTGGCCCGCTTCGAGGCGGAGCGGCAGGCCCTCGCGATGATGGACCACGCCAACATCGCCAAGATCTACGACGGCGGCACCACGCCGGAAGGTCGGCCCTACTTCGTCATGGAGTTGGTCAAGGGCACGCCGATCACCGATTACTGCGACAGGCACCACCTCAGCACTCGCCAGCGCTTGGGATTGTTTCTCGACGTGTGCCATGCTGTGCAGCACGCTCATCAGAAAGGCGTCATCCACCGCGACCTCAAGCCGTCCAACGTCCTGGTCGAAATTCACGACGTTCGGCCAGTCGTAAAAGTCATCGACTTCGGCATCGCCAAGGCCACGGGGCAGCAGTTAACGGACAAGACGGTCTACACGGCACTTGCCCAGATGGTGGGCACGCCGATGTACATGTCCCCCGAGCAAGCTGGCTTGAGCAGCCTGGACGTGGATACCCGCAGCGATGTGTATTCGCTGGGAGTATTGCTCTACGAGCTTCTCACGGGTACGACGCCCTTCGACAGCGAGACGCTGAAACAGGGAGGTTACGACGAGATGCGTCGCATCATCCGCGAGGAGGAGCCGCCCAGGCCGAGCACGCGGGTCAGCACGGCGGAGGCCAAGGCCCTCTCGACGATCTCCGGAAAATGGAGGATCGACGAGCGGAGACTGACTCAGGAGCTTCAGGGGGAACTGGACTGGATCGTGATGAAGGCGCTGGAGAAAGACCGGCAGCGGCGTTACGAATCGGCCGGCGCTTTCGCGGCCGATGTGCAACGGTATCTCGACGACGAACCGGTGGCAGCCTGCCCGCCGTCGACGGCCTACCGTCTGCGTAAGTATGTCCGGCGGAACAAAACTGCGCTCACGACGGCCCTTGTCGTCTCGACGGCGCTGCTGGCAGGAACGGTGCTGAGCCTGTGGCAGGCGCTTGAGGCAACGAACGCCCGCAAACTGGCCGACGAGCGCCTCACTCTGGCGGACGAACGGCTGGTGCTCGCCGACGAACGACTTGAAAACGAAAAGCTGGCTCGCGGCGAAGCGGACGAGCAGCGGGAGCGAGCCTCGGCAAACCTCAAGCAGGCGCTGCGCGCGCTCGAACGGGCCCGAGAGGAACAGCGCAAGAGCGACCGTCTGGCATACGCCCACTCCGTGCGATTGAGCTGGGACTCCTGGAGAAGCGGCCGGGCCGAACAAGCGCGCGAATGGCTCGAGGCGGCCCGACCGAAGGACGAGCGCGAGGACTTGCGCGAGTTTGCCTGGCGGCACCTGTGGTCTCTCACGCACCAGGAAGAGCTCACGCTCATCGGTCACGACGACGAGGTCTTCTGCGTCGCCTTGTCGCCCGACGGTTCGCTCGTCGCCAGTGGAAGCAAGGACCACACCGTGCGCATCTGGAACGCTGCGACGGGTGAGCCGCTGCGCACGTTGCGGGGCCACGACGACGAAGTCAATGGCGTCGCCTTTTCGCCCGACGGCGCCGCGCTGGCCAGTGCGAGCGAAGAGGGACGATTGTGCGTTTGGGACACGGTCACGTGGCGCCTGGTCCACCACGAGATCGATCGCGAGCGCACGGCGCTGTTCGGCATTGCTTTCTCGCCGGACGGCGAGCTGATGGCCGTCGGCGATCAACGCGGCCGAGTGCGGCTCTGGAACACGGCCGATTGGCGCGAGTTCGCGCCCCTGACTGGCCACAGCGACCGCGCCAGTTGCGTCGCTTTCTCGCCCGACGGCCAGACGATTGTCAGCGGCAGCGAAGACCGGACGTTACGGCTCTGGGATGTGAAAACCCGCCAGGAACGAGCCCAGCTCAGTCCGCACGACTCGACGGTTAGCGGGGTGGCCTTCTCTCGCGACGGAACGATGCTCGCCAACTCGTCGAGCCAACGACCGATGGTCGCCGTGCGCGCTTTGTCACGATCGTTGGAACTAGGTGAAGACGTCGACCTGCCCCCCTACTCCTCATGGGTCGAGGCGGTCGCCTTCTGCGCAAACGACCGGCTCTTAGCGGTCGCGTGCAAAAATGGCACGCTCGAGCTGCTTACTATGACGGGCTGGCGCGATGATTCTGCCGGTGGGCGGCGCGTTGCTGATGGTGGATTGCGCGTCGAGCGGCGATTGAACAGCCACGTAGGTAGGGTATGGGGCCTGGCCGTATCGTCCGACGGCGGCCGTCTCGCTTCGGCTGGCGCCGATCGCACCGTCAGACTCTGGAACGTCACGGCATCGCCGCCCGAGGCGACCTATGAGACGCCCAATGTGAACGATCTTGCCTTCTCTCGTGACGGAAAGCTCTTGGCCTTAGCTGGCGTCGACTTGCGGCTGACCGACGCGGCCACGGGCGAGCTGAAATGGGCCATCGGCCTTGAATACGGCGTGTCGGGCGATTTCGACGGCGACGGGCGATCGGACTCCGGGTCCTTCCGCGACGGCACGTGGCAGATCGCGCTGGCCGAAGGGACTACGTACCGCCATTCGTTTGGACGCTTGGGTGACTTGCCCGTCGTCGGCGATTGGGATGCCGACGGCCGGACCGACCTGGGAATCTACCGCGACGAGACCTGGCAGCTTGAGGCCAAAAACGGCCAGGTGACCACGATCCGCGGGAGCGGCGGCGGCGACGGGGCGCCACTATCGCCGCTGGTGGCCGGTTTGTATTACCAAACGAAAGCCGCAATGAAGGAGATTATTCAGTCGATTTCGCTGTCGCCTGGCCAGGACCTGGCGGCAACAAGTCGCCACCACAGTCCTCGCATCACGCTCTACGACCTCCGCACGGGCGACCGCGCGGGGATCGTCGAAGCGGATTCCGCCGTGACCGCCGTTGAGTTTTCGCCCGCCGGCGCGCTGTTGGCGACGGCTGACGATCAAGGCGGCATCATTCTTTGGGACATTGTCGAAAGGCGCCGCCAGCTTGCCTGGACCGTGGCCTCAGATCGGGCGGACGACAACGCCGTGTTCGCTATTGATTTTTCGCCCGACGGCCGCACGCTCGCCACAACGCGCCGTTCGCGCCGGGGACGTGTGGAGCTTTGGGAAACCAACCGCGGTACCCTAACCGCGACCCTCGAGACCCAATCGGGTGACGATGGCCACGCTCTGGCTTTTTCGCACGACGGTCGCTGGCTTGCCGCAACCGGCTTCCACAAGGTTGTGGTTTGGGACGTCGTCACGGCCCAGGTCAAGACTACTCTGGCACTGTCGTCTGAAGGCAGGCATGTCAGTTTTTCGGCCGATGGCCAGACGATTGCAACGGACAACGGCGAAGGCATCGTGTCGGTTTGGGACCTGCGAACGTCGCAGCAGCTCGTCACATTCGATTCACTGCCTCAGCATATTTCTGCTCTGCGGTTCAGCCCAGTCGGCTGGCGGTTGGCCGTCGTCGGCCCACTCGACCTGAAAAGCAGCGAAGTTCACATCCTGAGCGGCCTCGATTCGCTCAAACCCGCCGACGAGCTTCCGCAAGGTCGCGCCGGCCGCTAGTGCCGAGCGCCTCGTTCGTTTCTATGAAGCGACGAACCGCCCGACAACTGGCGACCATCGCAACGGCAGGAAAGCAGCCATAATCCACGGCGGCGGCGCCGCGGTAACTCTCACTTCCCTGCCGGCCGCCACCGGTTGCTCGGTCGCTTAGCCACGTCTTGTAGCAGCCTTCGAATGCCGGCGCCTACGGCTTAGTGAACCCCCGGGGCACCCCTCCGTGCGGACGGTCGCCGGCGCGCCTGGCGGAAAAAATGCCGCGGCCTTGAGCCCTCGCACGTCCGGATTACGCATGATTACCCGGAAGGCGGCCGGCGCGAAAGGCGTGGGACGGCGCGTTCGTCTTGTCGGCGAACACTCAGGATCTCCGCGGCGACCGTGACGGCGGGCCCTTGGACGGCGCCTGGTACGACAAACTGACGGGAGGAACTGCTCCCGCCCCTGAGATTTGCCGCGCACTTCGCCCTCAAAAGCGAACCAAAAAGGCCTTGCTGCCCTGGAATCGCAGTGCGCCGCGTCCACGATCGCACCCCAACGAACCGGAGAGACCACCTCATGAAAGCTCGATCACTCGCTCGGCGATCCGCGCGGCAAACACCCTTCGCGAGCTCAAATCGCCTGCCCTTGGCTCGGCTGTGCCGCTGCGAACCGCTCGAACAACGCCGGCTATTGAGCGTTTCGACACCTGACTCGGCAGCAAAGGCGGCCGCCGTCACCGCGCCAAATGCCGCGGGCGTGGTCCTGACCACAAAACAGCTCACCAGCAATCTGTTTCCGTCCGTAAACGACGATCAATATCACGACACTAGTTTCAGCCTGACGTTCGTCGCCGATGGCAGTCCCGTTCGGCTGAGCATGCCGCTTCAAGTCACGAACAAATCTGCCACCAACGACCAGATGTTCTTTCGGTTTACCGTCGATGGAAAGGGGCTGTCAGAACACTGGGCCAACGTGGACGCATCCGTTGGCTACAACGACATCGACATGGAAGATTTTCTGACTGGCCTGACGGCGGGTTCGCACACGGTCGTGCTGCAAGAACGCAGCGCCCAGCCCATGCGCATCGACGATGGGCCCACCCTGAGCATCATGCAGTTCGAGGCCATCCCCAAGGTGGGGCCGGGGATGACGCTGACCACAAAGCAACTCACGAGCAACCTGTTTTCGCAGGTGAACAATGATCAATATCAAAACACAAGTTTGAGCATGACCTTCGTGGCCGACGGCAACCCCGTGCGGCTGAGCATGCCGCTCCAAGTCACGAATATATCGGCAAACAACGACCAGATGATCTTCCGCTTCACAGTCGATGGAAAGGGGCTTTCAGAACACTACGGCAATGTGGACGCACATGGCTACGACGACATCGACATGGAGGATTTTCTGACGGGCCTGTCGCCTGGTTCCCACACGGTCGTGCTGCAAGAGCGCAGTGCCCAGCCGATGCGCATCGACGATGGCCCCACCCTGAGCGCCATGCAGTTCGAGACCAACCCGAACGTTGGACCGGGGATGACCCTGACCACGAAGCAGCTTACGAGCAACTTCTTTTCGCAGGTCAACGACGATCAATATCACGACACGACTTTAGACATGACCTTCGTGGCCGACGGCAATCCTGTGCGGCTGAGCATGCCGCTCCAAGTCACGAACGAATCGGCGAGCAATGATCAGATTATTTTCCGCTTCATGGTTGATGGAAAACCCCTCTCCGAGCACTTTGCCAACGTCGACGCGTCGGCCGGCTACGACGACATCGAGATGGAGGATTATCTGACAGGCTTGGCGCCAGGCGCGCACCGCGTTGTGTTGCAAGAACGCAGTGCCCAGCCCATGCGCATCGACGATGGACTCTCCCTGAGCGTCATGCAGTTCGAGACGGGCGCGGCCGTGACCGCGGCCTCTTCGCTATCGCCAACGGTAGGTATCCGCGGACCGATCGATCCAACGCAACTAAGAGCCTATCCGAATACTGAACACATAAGCACTGGCACGCCAGATGCAAATTGAGGGTCGCGTTTCCTCAAAATGCATGGAGGTGTGACCAATGAACGAAGGACCCACGTCAAAGTTTCACCAGGTTCCCGATGATC